>JAUHYX010000180.1 GCA_030426285.1 bacterium | reverse complement strand
TGCCTGTGCGGTCGTGTGTCTCCCAGCCTTCAACAGCCATGAGTACCGGAACAGCAACAAATGTAGCCAACAAAACACCTGCTGTGATACCAACGACCCTCTGCTTGTTGATCCAATCAATCAGCGCATACGCTCCGATACCTATCCACATGGCAAAGATCATGAATGAACCGGCGTAGAAGTAGTCGCGTTCACGCGGCTGCGGATTCTGTTGGTTCTGGTACAGAGCCGTAAACAGGCCAGTCATCAAGAACATCACCAAGAATGCAAACGCCATTTTCGGGTCGCGCTGGAAGTGGAATATCAGCCCGAGCATACCAACGATAAGTGGCAAGGCCCACAACTGAATCGGGAACAGGTCTTTGAATCCACTATTCCAATTCCAGTACTCTGTTTCGCGGTCACTAGTAAACCAAGAAGTTGCAGGAGCGCCTTGCAGATCACCAGTTTTACCCACAAAATTCCATCCAAAATAGCGCCAATACATGTGGTTCATTTGGTAATCCCACATGTATTCAAAATCAGCGCCATAGTGAATCGTTTCCCAACTGCTCATTGAGCCGATATTGCGCTGCGCTTCGCGTGAGTTTTTGAGAACGTTCAACGGACCATAAGACTTGTAAATGTCTGTAAATCGCGGTTCTGACTGGTATCTTCTTGGGAAGAACTTAGGAGCTTGGCCGTACTGCTTGCGATTCACGTAGTCGAGCAAACTTTCAAGGTTATCAGGCTGATTTTCGTTCATCGGCGGGTTTGCCTCTGAACGCAACAGAATCTGCGTATATGTTGTATATCCTCCGAGCAACAACAGCGCTGCTGAACACGACATAGCCAGAATTGCTTTCTGCTCCTTTTTGGCCCACCACAACAATGCGATAACAGCCAAGATAAGCACGACAACCAGGCCTACACTTTCGTGGAGAAGGTCTGGAACCTTCTGAACGATACCAGGGTACACAAACAAGAACATGAGACTTGCTAGCAGAAACGCTAGAACAGTTCCTTTAGTACTGGCTTCACGACGACGGAAGTACACCACAAGGACAACACTGAAAATAGACAGTACCGCGAGCAAGTGCACACCTGTAGAAAGACCGATAAGGTAGAATATCAACAGCAGGTATCGCTCGTGTCCGGGGTTGTCAGCTTCTTCATTCCAGCGCATCATCAACCATGTGATGAGAGCCAAAAAGAGCGATGAAGCTGCATACACCTCAGACTCCACGGCGTTAAACCAAAAGGTATCAGAGAAAGCGTAAGCCGCCGCGCCAATAAATGCCGAACCGTACACACTGAGATAGTCATTGGCCGTTTTCAGCTTTTCGAGCATGAGATTGCGCAAGGCAGAAACGGTAATCAAATACAATAAGAGAATGACAACTGCAGAGGCAGTAACACTGAGCATGTTAACCCGCCATCCTGGGTCGCCGAACCACAGCACTGTGTCAAACACCTTACCTGCCATCAGGAACAGTGGAGCGCCTGGTGGGTGTGGTACTTGTTGGTGAATCGCAGCAGCGGAAAATTCAGGACAATCCCAAAACGGCACCGTTTCTTGTACCGTCATGGAATACACTGTAAATGCCAGCAAAAAGCTCAACAATCCGAAGAGCTTATGCATGTGCTTCTGACTTGAATCCATTGTTACCCTTATTGTTCGTAAGTCGACTTCCCGTTCTTCTACACATTCTGAGTGGAAAACGGCAAACCCGAAGATTAATCTTTTTTTGATTTCTGAAAAGGCAAATGATTACTCGTACGAGTAAAAACCTTTGCCACTCTTGCGTCCGAGATGCCCAGCTGCTACCATTTTTCTGAGGAGTGGACATGGTCTGTACTTGGAATCACCCAATCCGTCGTGCAATACTTCCATAATTGCGAGACACACATCGAGCCCGATAAAATCGGCCAATGTCAATGGTCCCATTGGATGCGCCATTCCAAGTTTCATGACAGTATCGATGTCTTCAACCGATGCAACGTTTTCCATCACGCAGTACACCGCTTCATTGATCATCGGCATGAGAATTCTGTTGGAAATAAAGCCTGGATAATCCTGGACTTCTACGGGAACTTTTGAGAGTTGTTCAGCCAAGTCATACGTGGTCTTGAATGTCTCATCTGACGTAGCCAATCCGCGCACGATTTCACAAAGCTTCATGACTGGTACTGGATTGAAAAAGTGCATTCCAATCACTTTTTCAGGACGCTGGGTGACAGCTGCGATTTCAGTGATAGAAATCGACGATGTATTTGTTGCCAAGATTGCATCGGCTTTTGCGGCTTTGTCAATCGTGCGGAAAATATCAAATTTCAGTTCTTGGTTTTCAGTAGCGGCCTCGATAATCAGGTCTGAACCAGCAACTGCGGCGGCCATATCTGTTGATGCAGAGATGCGTCCGAGAGTCTCTTGTTGCTGTTCTTCTGTGAGTTTTCCTTTTGACACCATGCGTCCGAGATTTTTCTCAATTGTCGCACGTCCGCGTTCCAAAGCGGCTTCTGAGATGTCAATCATGGTTACGGAATGTCCGTGTTGTGCACACACATGCACAATACCATTCCCCATTGTTCCTGCGCCTATTACTGAAATATTCATGAGCTGTACTCTTCTTCAATGTTCGTGGATTTTCTACAAACCTAGAATTTAACGTTTTTCTATGTTTCGCCACAATTCAGTATGGCGACGAAACCGATACCTATTGCCATGAATGAGTCCCAGCTATATCGTAGACCACCGTTGCAGAACCATCACTAATTTCAATCAGCACGTGCTCTTCTTTGGCTTTGTTGCGAGTACCAATGCGACCTCCGAGCGACAATTGCATGTTTGAGAGTTCCCATACTAGTCCTTTTGAACTCACTTTGGCAGTGTGGTGCGGAATGATAGACACTGTGCTGCGAACGGGTATGGTTAGAGAAAGTGCTCCTTTACCAAATGTCATTCGCTGCTGCCGGGTTTCAACAGCAATGCGCAATCGCGAACCGAAGCTGTGAACTGCACTCCAATTGCCCAGCAAATGGTCTATTTCTCCTCCGTCAAACCCAAGTACAAGCACACTTTCACAACCTTTCTGCGTGCAATACTCCAGACATTTCTCAAAATCTGTTGTCTCTTGATTTGAACTCTTCATTAGTTCAACACTGAGCTCCTCAAGTTTCTGCAATGCCTCAACCGAAAGAGAATCAAAGTCGCCAACAACTGCATGCGGAACAACACGATTGACCACCATATGCTCCGCCGCTCCGTCGGCAGCAATGAGCATGCGAGCGGCCTGACATCGGTGAAGCAATTGCTTCATGTGTTCCCCATCGAGGACGATACAAGCATCATATGTTGGAGGACTAGCTGACATGTGAGCGGCAATATACTGATGTGCTGAGAAACACGGGCTTTGCAGTTTGTGTGAGCATTTGTTAATTCGTGCTAAATTTGAAGATGTATTACACTCACTTCACGCACTACTCTATGAGAACTACTTTGCAGCAATTCAAACTTCAGTCTAGTATCTTGCTCTGCTTGGTCCTACTGGCTTGCCAGCCTTCGGAGGGCACGAGCCCAGTTGTTGAGATGTCCTCTGCCGAGATCATTGATCTCGTTCCTTTTGAATCGCGCGGCATGTGGGGGTATTGCAACGCGAGTGGTGACATCGAGATTCCAGCCGAATATGTACTTGCACGTCCATTTTACGATTCAATTGCGGTTGTAACGGCTGCCGATGGTGACGTTTTGATTAGTGTTGACAATACCGCCGTATCAGAAAAGTATGAGCGTATTGAACGAACAGACGCAGGCTTTATAGCTACACGTGCAGGCTCCTATGAGATTCTCAACTCGAGCGGGGATGTTATCAAAAAGGATCTCGATTCTGCCGCCACGCTTCCCCAAGGTCATTTTCGCTTTTGGAAAGACACCTCAACAGGCGTCATACACACCGATGGTTCTCTCGCTGTACAGGGTGAATATGAGGACGTTCTGGTACTCGGCTTTGGAATAGTTGCCGCACAACAAAAAGGCTCATGGTATGCATTCAAAAACGAACGTCAAATCAATGAATCGGGATGGGAATTTGTAGGCCCGTTTCAGGGTGCATATGCTGGCTTTAACCGAAACGGCAAAGTTGGTTTGCTCGACTCAAATGCTGTAGTCATTGCCGACGCAGCGTACGACGAAGTTCGATTTTTTGTAGATGGTGTCGCCGTCGTTGGCAAAGGTGGAAAATATGGAGCGATAAATACCCGCGGCGATCTACAAGTAGCAATAGAATTCGATGAGCTTGGCAACAGCAATCAAGGGGTGATGCCGTATCGCAACAATGGGAAATTCGGATATGTTCGCACAAATGGTGAAAGGTTATTTGACGGAGAGTTTGAAGCTGGTTCACCATTCTACGGTTACAATGCTATTGTGTGGAACGCAGAGAAAAAGGCTGGACTGGTAAACAACGCAGGTACACCGGTGTGCGAGTTTGAATACGACAACATTCTCATGCTCGACTTCGGCTTGTTCCGCGTTCAAAAGGGCTTGCAGTTTTGGCTTATGGATAGTGTGGGTACGCTGCTAACTCAGGAGCCATGTAGCAAAATTGCACCTTTTAATATGGGTCTAGCACTGGCCGAAAGGAACGAGCAATGGAACCTATTAAAGCGCGATGGAACATTTCTCTTTCCAACATGGTACGATAATATCAAGCCGCTCGACAATGGATATTTTCTCATCGAGAAAGACAACAAATGGGGTGTGATGAATCCTGAATTGGAGTGGACAGTACCTAATGAGTTTGCTTCGATAGGTGCGTTCAGAGGTGGGTACACATGGTGTCGAGAAAACAATAAGTTTGGCATCCTTCACCAAGACAGAGGTGTTGTTTTGCCACCTACGTACGAGGAATTGGGTAGCTTTGAGAACGGCACCGCATACTTTATGCAGAACAATATGATGGGCGTCATAGATTCAACTGGAACAGTTGTTGTACCTGCGAAATACCACTATGCTGGCAGACTGAAAGGAACAAATCTATATTCGGTTTCAACTAGTCGCAAGTTCGGCGTTTTGTCTGAGAAAGGAGCTGTAGTTGTGCCTGTGATCATGGATCGCATCGAAGTATTGCCAAATGGCGCACTACAGTGTAGCAAAGGCGACAGAACGATTTATTACTCTCAGACGGGCACAGCATTTACCGACCATCCGGTGGACTCAGGTACAGATTAGGACTTCTCTGACGCCTCACAAGAAACAGCAAAACATAGTTTAGGATAAGTACTATACAATCTCTGTTTGTCCACAAGCGCACCAGACACGTCGGATTCAAGCGCCCAACAGTGACTCAGCATTGGTAAAGTCACCAGCGAAGTAGTTTAAAATCATGCCAAAGCCGTCATGGACTGGTATTTGCTGTGACTACAATAGCTTTTACCTAAAGGAGTTCACCCAATCACTGGCATTTACGAATTTGTGATAGTGTGTCCAAAGCTTGGTCTACATTTTTACTATCGTAGTTGACAAGAACATTTAGAATGATGGAATCTACTGTATTCCATTCCTCCTCCCCTGCGTCTTCGTTACAAAGCAAAATCTCATTATTCACAAAATCTAAGATTTTTCCTTTGCGCTGGCTCAACGTATAGATGTTTGAAAGGACTTCTGGGTTAGCTAAGAAACTGTCACAGAGATAAACACCAATCGCCTCTGAAGTTCCAGCATGAGTCGAGTCCAGTAGTCTGTCAAATAAAGCCACATGGACATCATCGATTACCTCATAGCATTGCAAAAAATCTATATAGCTTTCCGTAAACAAAAGATATTTTATTTCGCAATCGAGTTCGTTACCTTCAACTGACTTTTTTTCGTCGGCAGACGAAAACGTACAAAATAGACTTGAGACTACGATGAATAAAGAAACTGCCGTCGTTCTCATGTTAGTCAATCCCCAATATTTCAATTTCATTTTTCTCTTGTAACAATTCAACCGTTCAGTTAGAGACATAACCCACTCCCTGGCTTTCGATATCGCTTTGGCGAGATTGTGCTAGCTGGCTTTCGACCACCACAAGACGATCTCGATCAACTGGTGCATAGTAGTTTCCGTTGTATGATGCCAAATCGTCGGAAACTGTTAGTTCTCCAGGAATCTCTTCAGAATCTTCTTCTCTTACACCCCACAAGAAACAGCAAAACATAGTTTAGGATAAGTACTATACAATCTCTGTTTGTCCACAAGCGCACCAGACACGTCGAATTCAAGCGCCCAACGGTGACTCAGAATTGGTAAAGTCTCCTGCGTAGTAGTTTAAGACCATGCCAAAACCGTCTTGGACAGGTTTACCGATAGTGCCGGAAGCTAGGTCATCACCGACAACAATACGCATCAGCGGTCCATGCAGGTAGTACTCATATTCGGCATCACGCTCATAGTGCTCTCCATCTCTAGAGGTATAGGCAGCGGTGATACGGTTGTCTGCATCATACTCATACCGGTGGTGGAACTGATCCGGACGACCCCAGTTGTAATGCACCTGGCGGACATTGCCGAGTAGATGGCACTGATAGGCCTGCATTCAAATCAATATAACAAACCAATGTTTTCAACTTCACGCAGATGGCGAATTAATGAACCTGTTTGAGACGAAAAACACAAAAGGCGATCTAAAATTGGATATCGTGCGTCCATGAGATATTACCTACATGAAGCCAAATAGAATCTGTGAGAACAAACCAAACTACTTCTGTTCTTTCGTCTCTCTTCCAGGTTAATTGCTTCACTCTGGTCACTTTTCCACTGTCAATGAGGTAATAAAGTTCAGATTGGTACTCATATAGACTCGTACTTGAGTCTAAAAGAAATTCACTTTCGGAATAGTTCTTTCCTTTTTGTGCGACTATGTGTTTTAGCTCCATTCCATCGTAATAGTGATTTGCGCCAATTTGCTCATTTTGACAAGACACAACAATAAAAACTGGAAACAAGATGCGACAACACAAGTTAAGGATCGATTTTCGTCTCATAGGTCTCTCCACTATTGAGGTCTTGTTCATTGTATTCAACTATGAGAGGAGCGACAAATTCATCTATGTTTTTCTGCTCTACTACACCTTTCATAGCAGGTTCAGCCATAATATTTCCAGCCCAACCTGGATTTGGACCTTGATCCGTGTATTGATCAGGAAGGCCTAGTATGTGACCGAACTCATGTGGTGCAGAATCGTCTTGTGACAATTTTTTGTTTCCTCGACCTTTAGAACGCCACACGCCTTCGTCGCCTCCACGAACAAACGACCTTTTTGATTCTTTTGAAACTTCAATGTAGTTGTCGGTATTAAAGGGGTTATTCTTGCCGGAAAATAGACCGGGAGAATCACTTGGATCATCTTTATTGTAGAGAGTCACTTTGACGTCTAATTCTACCTGATAAACCTTACCTGTTTCTGGGTCTTTGTACGTCCAATAATTCCCGCTAGCATCCCTGGCCCATGCTTTATTGATATTTTTCTGCATTTCTTTCGCAACTGCTTCGGTAGCACCAGATCCATAAATGAAAATAGTAGTGGAAATTGTAATTTTATTTCCATCAATCTTGACGGCTGCGTCATTCCCATCTGGATCTACATACTTAACTGGATTACTTTCAACAAACATATAGGGACTAAAACTTGCATATTTTCCCTCCATCGCGTCCCTACTCATCCACCTCCCAACTCTTGGATCATAGATCCGTGCTCCAAAGTCGAGGCTATTCCCTTCTCCCTTCACCTCATCATCTTTCTCCATGCCATTAAACCCAAACGAGTACCCACTTTGGTTGTACGTTTCGGCTTCTTTTTGCATGCCGAA
>JAUHYX010000179.1 GCA_030426285.1 bacterium | reverse complement strand
CCTCTTGTTCATGCGAACGCTCAGAGATAATATTTGGAACCACGTATGTCGTATCCACAACAAAACCAATGTCGCGAGCAAACACCTGGTGAACACCCGGCAAATTGCGCGGGCGTAGAACTTGCACACCACATCCTTCAAGTGCTGCAGCGAAATGCTCCATCTGATCCACAAGATCTGACTCTTTTGGATAGGTACCTGCTAGGACATGCTCTAAGCTCTTTGGGTCGTAGCAGTCTTCAGGAGTTGGCGTAGGACCGAGGTCATTAGCAATGCCAACTATTACCGTTTTGAGGGACGCTGTTTCGTCGCTCACGGCAGGATAAATACGCATAAATTCCCGTTGAAATAGACTTCTTTTCCGGTGCAAATATACGTAAAAAAAAGCCCGGAAGCCTGCAATGATACTTCCGAGCTTTGAATGTGTATCTTAGTTAGAGTACACTACTTTGCAGCTGAGGCCCACAGACCAATTGGATTTCCATCTATATCTAAAAACATCGCAATAGCTCCACTCTCTCCAATGGATGTTGGAGGAACAATTGCTTTGCCTCCCAACTTCTCAGCTTTGTCCAATGTGGCTTGCAGATCGTCAACCTCAACATAAAAGCTTACATACGGTTTTACATCGGGCATCGAGCCCATGATGCCACCACCAATCCCCCTATCTCCTTGTGGTCCAACCATAGCATAGTTCATTTCGTCGTGAATCTCGTACTTCCAGTCAAAGAGGTCCGAATAGAATGAGCGGGTTTTCTCGGCATCGCTACCGCAAATTTCAAAGTGAGTTACTGGATTTCCCATTGTTGGTTCTCCTTGTTGTGTAAATAGGCTGTGTTGCTAACATAGGACCGCGTAGTGACAACCCTATGTCAGTAGTAACAAGAAAGAGTTAAAAAAGTGGCTTTTGAAACTAGTAAACGCGATCAAAAAGAAGATGTAACAAGTCAATGTTGCATGCGTACGTGTGAGCTTGTGTTGAATCGTTAGCTTAACTCAACCCAGCGTAACTATGAAAAAAGTACTCTACTCCATTGCGGCTGTAGCAATTACAGTTGTTGCATACCTGTCATTTGCAAATACTGACGAAACAAGTAAAGATATATATGCGCATCCTGAGGTTGGCACATTCGATGTGTATGTGTCTGTAACAGGTGAATTGCGAGCCAAAAACTCCATTGAAATATACGGTCCACAAAACGCGAGAAGCGTTGGTGTCTGGCAAATGAAAATATCGGATATCATTCCCGAAGGCACAGTGGTGAAAGAAGGCGACTATGTTGCGCAGCTAGACAAAAGCAGCATTGCCGAGCTTATCAAGGACATGCAAACCACGGTGCAAAAGGCCGAGTCTCAATACACCCAAGTTCGTTTGGATACTGCACTGAACCTATCGCAAGCGCGCGACAACCTCGTAAACCTCAAGTATGCTATGGAAGAGGCTGAACTGAAGCAGGAGCTTTCACAGTTCGAAGCACCATCAATCAAGCGACAATCCGAAATCAACTACGAAAAGGCCGAACGCGCATACGAACAGGCCAAAACAAATTACCTGACAAAAGAACAACAAGAACGCGCCCGCATGAGCGAGGTCGCGGCAGAACTCACCTCGCAGCGCCAACGGATGCAAATGTTGGTGTCCGTTCAACAGGACTTTACGGTAAGAGCACCAGCAGACGGCATGCTTATCTACGACAAAGAATGGAATGGCCGCAAAAAAGTTGTTGGGTCAACTATTCAAGCTTGGTCACCTGTAGTAGCAACGCTGCCTGACCTGAGTGTCATGGAGTCGGTCACCTATGTAAATGAAATTGACATTCAAAAATTGTCCCTAGGTCAAGAAGTTGATATTCGCTTGGATGCTGATCCTGATAAAAGACTGCAAGGAACAGTCACTGCAGTTGCCAACATTGGTGAGCAGCGCTCCAACTATGACTCAAAAGTGTTTGAAGTGACAATCAATGTAGAGGGATCTGACACTACATTGAGACCAGCAATGACGACTTCAAATGAAATCCTCGTGGCTTCTAAAGACGACGTGCTCTCAATTCCACTTGAGTGCATCCATGCGAAAGACAGCATTTCGTTTGTGTACGTGAAAGGAAGGAGCGAGCCAGTGCGCAAGCAAATAGAAGTTGGCTTAATAAACGACAATAGTGCTGAAATTCTTCGCGGTGTTAGCAAAGATGATGTGTTGTACTTGTCAGTACCAACTCTTCCTGAAGAAGCTCCAAGCATTGTAAGGCTCGATAAAACAGTTGCCGTTAAAGCAAATGCGGACGAGACGGAATGAAGTCTGTACTAAGCGGACACAATGTTCAGCTAGCTCTCGAAGCCATTGTGCAGAACAAAATGCGAGCGCTTCTTACCTCATTGGGGATTCTCTTTGGGGTGGCATCAGTTATTGCAATGTTGGCAATTGGTGAAGGCGCTCAGCGCGACATCCTCAAGCAATTGCAGCTACTCGGAGCCAACAACATTATTATCAGCACTGTTGACGTACAAACCGAAGGTGATGTAAATGACGGTCTGGCACCTGCGTCTAAACCAAAGTTCTCGCCTGGTTTGACAATTGAAGATGCTAAGTCTATTCAAAACCTAGAATATGTAGACTGGGTGAGCCCAGAAACTGTGTATCGCACTACATTTGTTCGCGACGGATATCAGCGTTCGGGCAACTTGGTTGGCGTTAACAATCACTTCTTTGAAACCTCATCTTTTACCCTGCAACAAGGATCACTGTTTTCGAATGTTCAGCTGGAAACCGGTGCGCCTGTGTGTATAATCGGGAAAAGTGTAGAGTCACGTTTTTTTACGAAAGAAGGTGCGATTGGGAAGAAAATCAAGTGTGGCCGGGTGTGGTTGACGGTAGTTGGTGTTCTCGAGGAGCGATCCATAGCCCAAGAGCATATTCAGCGTTTAGGAATACGCGACTACAATATGGATGTCTATACCCCCTTGTCTTGTTTGCTCATGAGATTTAGAAACAGAGCACTTGTTACCGAGCGCAATCTCAGTCAAGAACGCGGCGGTATGAATGTGGTTGTGCTGGATGACGGACAGTCCGACGAGGACCGTGAGGAAAAGCAGAACTATCACCAGCTAGACCGACTCGTTGTCCGAGTAGCAGATACGGAGTATATGTCGCAACTTGCAGGCATCGTAAACCGCATGCTACAACGGCGGCACAATGGAGTCACGGATGTAGAGGTTGTAATACCCGAAGAATTGCTTGCGAATGAAAAGGAAACTCGTCGGATTTTCGGTTTTGTGTTGCTCGCCATTGCTTCAATCTCGCTCATAGTTGGTGGCATTGGAATAATGAATATTATGCTCGCCTCAGTAATTGAGCGAACAAGAGAAATTGGAGTACGACTTTCACTTGGAGCTACCAAGAAAGATGTGGTCGGGCAGTTCGTAGCCGAAGCGGTTGCAATATCGCTGGCTGGCGGAGCGGTTGGAGTTGCTCTCGGTGTGTCAATTTCCGTGTTGGTGAAAGAGCTCTTTGAAATTACAACTGTAGTTACACCATTCTCGGTTGCACTGTCCCTCTCAGTTTCGGTCGCAACTGGATTGGCTTTTGGAATTATGCCTGCAAAAAAGGCAGCAATGAAAGATCCGGTTGAGTGTTTGCGATATGAATAACTATACACATTGTTTGAAGCAGTTTGTTTTTGTAGCAACAGCACTCTTATGTGCAACAACACATATAGTTGCGCAGTCGGATTTGAGTGAGGCATTGAGTCTCACGATGTGGGATTGCATTAAAATGTCACGCGACCAAGGGTATACCGCGGAAATAGCAGAGGACAACTTCTTGGCCTCACAATATCAGTTTGAGGCATATGAATCAGGACTGTTGCCACAGTTGAATCTCAGCGCAAATCTACCTGGATTTAATAGATCGATCAGTGAAATTTTACAGCCAGACGGAACACTGATTCCTCTCGAGCAAGAGTTTGTTCAGTCTTCTGCTTTCCTCTCTCTTTCGCAGCGAATTCCATGGCTGGGAAGTACAATTTCCGTGAACTCAGGATTGCGTTTGTACGACGATTTCGGCGACATTCGGCAGTGGCAAAGCACTCCCCTTTTGGTATCACTTAACCAACCGCTGTTGCGATTTAATCAGTTTGCATGGGACGAAGATATCCAACCTATACGGATGCAGAGAGCGCAAAGCAAGCGCATTGAAGATTTGGAAGATGTGAGTATTGATGCTGTTCGTGCCTACTTTGACCTATCAATCGCTACAGTTGAAATGGAAAATGCCCAGCGAGATGTTCAGAGTAACGATTCTATCTATCAAATTTCGTCTGGAAGATACCAAGTCGGCTCAATTGCCGAGAATGCACTTTTGCAGAGTGAATTGGCTTTGACAAGCGCACGCATGCAGCTTACGAATGCACGCGACAGAGTCGAATTGTCCAAAGAAGCGTTGCGAATTGTCTTGGGTATTTCAGAGCAGGTTGTCTTGACGGTATTGGAACCCGATACAGCAGTGTTTGATGTCGCAATCACTCCACAACAAGCTGTCGCCCGAGCCCTGAGCCACAACAGTACAATTGTGCAGCAGCAAGAAGCGATTTTGCTCGCGCAGCAAGAGGCGGATAGAGTTTCTTCGAATAATAGTTTTGGTGCCACGTTGACCGCAAGTGCGGGGTTAAATCAATCTGCCAATGAATTGGGGCAGGCGTACTCGGATCTCTTGGAGTCGCAAGCAGTAACCATCGGGGTATCAATGCCTCTCTACACATGGAGCCGAGCATCGAGCTTGAAGCAAGAAGCTGAAACACGCGTTCGCATTGCAGAAAAATCTGCCGAACAAATGCGCAGACTATTTGCAAACACAGTTCGCGAACAAGTGTTGCGTCTAGCACGACTGCGTGAACAGGTGGCAATTACAGCTCGTTCAAAAGATTTGGCTGAGCGCAGTTTTGCTGTAGCAAAGAATCGCTACGTCATCGGCAAAATAGCCTTGACCGATCTCATCATTGCTCAAGATGAAAAAAACAGAGCGTTGGTTTCGTACAACTCAACGCTCCGTGACTATTGGATTGCCTGGTTTACAGTGCGCAAACTCACCCACTACGATTGGGCGCAGAATATGCCTTTGCGATAGAACTGTCTATTCTTCCCCGGCTAAATCGATGAGACGCTGCGTGTCGAGTTCGTCTATAAGCGCTTCTAATGTCGGCGGATCAAGGTGCCCTTCAACTTCAATCAAAAACCTTGTACCTGCAAGCACAGTAGCATCGGTTTCCGGTGGATTCGTGTTGGCGCGAAACTCAACATGTGCTTTGTGACCGGCTACAACCATGTTGCGCTGAAAACCGCTGTCGTCTTCGCGGTCGAGCTCTACAGACAAAATTGCTGTCATACTTTTTGCCGCAATGCCCGACAATGTGCCGATATCCTGAACGCGCACAACAATGCGTTCGTCGCCGCGTGTATACGTTGCTTCGGCCTGTGAAATACTGTATCCACTAAATGAAACGCGTTCCCCAGAAACCTCCGATCGTTCGAATCCAACCAGATCTTCACTGAGAAAATTCTTCAACTCTTCAAATTCAACGGCTTGAACATCGGCAGCATTTTCGCCATCCTTGCCCCCTTGGGCGTCCATGAGTTCACCGAGTTCCTGCACTTGGTTGTTTACCGCTTCTTCTACCGTTTCATTTTGAGCCACATCTTTCTCGCCACTCATGTCGCACGAGTACATCAATAATGAGCACGCTATTCCAGCTGCTGCCATTGCCTTTTTCATAGTGTTTCCTAGTTGTTCTCACCTCATGTTAGCACGAGAAACTACTTCGCTTGCCGAGGAAAACAAAATATAACAAGTGGTTGTATTGACATTTGTTACTGTCAGAGACAATTTGGGAGATATTCTCACTATCAACAAGGAGGCACTATGAGCTACTACCACGCTGTCACCCTGAAAGCCGATTCATTTGAAGCGGTAGTTGAACAAACAACCGAAGCCTTACAACAAGAGGGGTTTGGCGTTTTGACAACAATAGATATGCAGGCCACTCTCAAAAAGAAGTTGGATGTTGATATGGAGAAGTATACAATTCTCGGAGCGTGTAACCCCCCATTTGCGCATAAGGCAGTGCAAGCCGAACCACACATTGGGCTGATGCTGCCATGCAATGTTACCGTACGCGAAATTGCGTCTGGAACGTATGAAGTTGCTGCGGTTGACCCAATTGCATCAATGCAAAGTATTCAGAATGAACAGCTCGGTCCTGTTGCGGAAGAAGTTAACGCCAAGCTACAAGCAGTTATTGCTTCACTGGCTCAGTAAGTGCAGAATACATGTCTGGTCGGCGATCATACTGGACGTCATTGAGTGCGTTAAACGATTTATCGCGCGTTTTTTCAGGGTGAATCTCAGTGTAAATGACCGTGTCGCCTTCTGGTTTGGCCGCTTCCATAGTTTCGCCATTGTACGAATGAATGGCCGACAACCCCTTAAACTGGAGTTCTTCGCCGTTGCGCATTTCGTTTCCCCAACGATTTGCAACTGCCATATACATCTTGTTTTCAATAGCGCGTGCTGGCATGACCTTGTGCCATGCATCGGTGACGAGATTGGACGGACACAACGCGATGTCTGCTCCCTTCACCATGAGCGTACGAGCAGCTTCGGGAAAGCGCCAATCATAACAAATCATCAATCCAAATGTACAATCGCGTCGATTGTCGCAATGCACAACAAAGCCTGAATCTCCTGGGTCAAAACACTGCTTTTCTTTGTAGAAAAGGTGAGTCTTGTGATAGAATGTTGGAGTGTGCAATGATTCTGGTGTGAACAAAGCGGATGCATTGAACACCTTTTCGCCAACTCTGCGAACAAATCCACCATGCACAACCGCTTGCTTTTGTTCAGCCAATTCTCTGAAAAACTGCAGTGTTGGTCCGCTGTTCTCCTCGCTCATAGATAGCGCCTCCTTTCTAGACTGAAAGAAATAGCCCGTACTACAAAGCTCGGTAAAGACGAAAATATCAGCGTCAACGTTTTCAACTTGAGTCTTGAGACGTTCTAGGTTAAACTCTATGTTCCCGAATTGTGGGTTGCTCTGTATTACTGCAAGTCGTAACATGTTTTCCTGTCCTGTGTTTGTTCTGAACACAAATGTACACATCACAGCAATTCATATCTTTACGGTACATGAGAAAAATTACGGTTATAGGAATCTGTTTCTTACTCGCGATGGCAATGAACGTCAACGCCCAGGTACCGCTGTTTGACCAGTCGTTCACAGGCGGAGTTGTGACGCGTTCATTTAGCCCAGAAGTTTCAAGCGCAGATTCTTCTGGGGTGCAGTGGGACTTCTCTTTTCCTGAGGGGTCTACAATTATCAAAGCATATCTCATTGCTGGCAGACAAGGGGATGCTCCGCCGCTTGATATCAAACTCAATGCATTCCGTGTCAGATTTGATGACCTCACACAAGTGACACCTTCTTTCACGTCAGAGTTCTACGGTGATTCAGTGAGGTTGGATGGCTCGGTGGCAAAGGTGGCAGCGGTGCATGTTGCTGATATCACAACAATAGTGCGACCGGAAACAGATGGGATGTATCTCTCAATCCCCAGTCAGTCAATTGTTTCCCGTCGATACTCCGATTTTACGCTGTTCGTGGCATACGCACATCCCGATCTGGAACCAATACACAGTACAGTTGTACTTAACTCGCAGAGTTTTTCACAACCGACCCTTGATTACACTATTCCTCTCAACAAGTATGCTTGTGGAGATGTTGCATTCGGATTCTCAGCTGGATATGTGTGCAACAATACATTTGACAAGGTATCAGTGCATGCCAAT
>JAUHYX010000178.1 GCA_030426285.1 bacterium | reverse complement strand
TCACTCCATTCCGGCGATTCAGTAGGAACACTGCGACGACGCATCACTGATGCGGATGTACTAAGGTTGTTGATCTCAGAATTCGGGAATCCAAAACGCGTATGAAGGGTGCGAGTTCCCAAATCAAATGTTCCAGCTGCATACACGCTCCAGTAATAATCTACCTTCGCGTTCGGATCCATGCGGTTGCCTGTATACGGCGACAGAGGAACAGGAGCGTACGCAGTGACGTCTACTGGACCAGCTGTTCCAGTGGCAGACGTGACAGTGTAGTTGAGATATGCAGGAGTATAGTTTTGTCTATACCCAACTTCGTATTCCCAATATTCGTTGCCGGCACCTGCTTGTTTTTGCAGCGTTCCGTCAATATGTCCACCAATTCCCGAACGAGTGAGTGTTGCACCAGTACTCATCACCACTTTGCGTTGTGCATCTCTAACATTAATAACAGCCATGGTTGTGAATGTTAGAGATGCATTGAATGGGTCGTCTATACTAAACACATACACATTTGCGCTTGACGCGCCTGGAGTTGCAGTTGTAACATTCACATCGCCACCGGAGAGATACAGATCGTAGTAATCTACACCTACTTCATTGTCAAGGCGCAGAGTGTGGCTCGTTGATCCAGCATATGTAAACTCTGACGTTAATGGTTTGTACTCTCCAGTACCTGTCATGATCATATCGCCGTAGAGCACAAAGTTCCTGTTGCCAGAACTCATAATACCACTCGAAACTATAATGCTGTCTTGCACCGCAATATCGTTAGCACCGGCAAAATTCGTAACAAAGAGCGTTTTGTTGGAAGACAGTGACGTGTTATTTACAATGATTGACATAACACTATCTGGCAGCAAGCGTCCAGTTATCTGATTACCCTGATCATTGTAAAACTCGTACCGAGAAACGCCAAACTGACGAGTCGACGTTTGGATTGCTCCGTCTAGTTCATCCGGATCCAACCCGTCGAGACGCTGAATTCCGAGCGTACAGCTATCTTCGAGCACAAAAGACGTACCGCGAACATATCCCAAGTTTCCTTCGATATAGAGCTCGCCAGGTTTTGAATCGAATACTTCAACGAGTACAGACCTCACGCTTGGGAATTGGCTAATTGTCGATGGAACTGTTACTCGGCGTCCATTGCCAATAAAGACATTGTCAATATCGAGATCTGGGTACCTCGGTGCAGCCACGCCATTGTAACCACTGAAAGACCACGTATTCGGGTCATCCCAAGGTCCACTTGCAATACTGTAGAAATTTATACCCTCTAATTCGGCAACCATAAAGTCGCCGTAGAGTGTGTGTTCTTCAGACGTAAAGCTGGAATCTGAGTAAGCAAATGGGCTATAGTTTGTCCAATTACCCGTACCAGGCGGACATGCCAATGGTGGGTCTGGGCATGCTGGTGAGTACAGATGGTGCTGGAAGAATGCAAAATTCGGGCTATTTCTCAGGTCATCTGGATTCACAAACTGTGTTGTAAGTGTATATGTTCGATCTACGCCAAGTGAAAATCCATTTGTCGTAATATTCCAGTAGCGCTGCACATTGGTAGCCGAGCTTACCGATGCAGAAACGATTTGTGGATGATTGCCATACGTAGACATTACACCTACCAAGCCGGCAGTTCCTCCTGATCCAAATGTTTCAAACTGCACTGGGGTGTACCCTGACAAGACCGACGATGTTCCCACTGCAAATTCGGTTTCGGTGACACCGATATCGATGTGACGATACAAACGGCCGTCTATATGACCGTACCCATTGCGGATAACATCTGGGTCACTAGTGAGATAGGGCGACAGTTCAACATATGTTCCAGCTGTGCGCGTATTAATTAACCCAAAGTTGGTTGAGGCAAATTCCAATGTGTTGCGCACGATGAGATCGCTGTTGCCACCTGCGAGCATAACAACATTTCCAGTACTCTTATTCAATCGCACATTATACAGATCAAAGCCTCCAACATCTTCAGAGAACAGGTTTTGGTCTCCAGCGCCGTAGAACACGATCTGACGTGCATCAGTTGAAATCGAACCAGTGGTAGCGTTTACCGAACCGTAATTCTGAATATCGCCACCTGAGTACAATGTATTGCCACGCAATTGGAAACTGTTGCCGTCATCCACAGTCAAATCATTGGCAATCGTAAAAGCCTCTTCGGTGATATATGTAAACTGACCATTTCCAACACTGTGAACATTATATACAGGAATCGAACCAGCTAATTTTATAGGTGCAGTTGCAACAACAGTCGTATCACCAGCCTGAATGACACCGCTCAGCATACCTAGACCCGATGCAGCGTTGACACTAAAATCACTTGCAGCGCCACTTGTACCATTACTGATGACAATACGCCCACCAGTCATGGAGAATGACGAACCAGCCTGACTAATATCAAAGGCAGTGCGATTGTTGTCGGTATTCCCCAAGCGCATCACACTTATAGTAGCATTGGTGTTCATAGTGAAGTCCAGCAACGAACCGGAAGCATTTCGACTAAATGTACCGGCAATATCAATTGTCCCGGCCAATGCCTCTATAGTTGTACCAGACTTGTACTTTATGTGCTCGTCTACATCATCTCCGATGACCATATCGCCACCATTGATCTTGAGCAGCGTGTTGAAATTTGTGACCACACTAGAGCTCGATCGAGCTTCGCCGTCGTTCACAATGACTCCTGACCCCACGCCAATTTCGAGGTCGGGAACGGAGCCGTAGTTCAAGGCAATACTAGCACTAGTATTCTGCACCAGAATACCACCATAGATCTCGAATGTAAATGGATTGAGTACGCCAGTGGCGCCGCTGAATGTTGTTGAGTAATTTATCAGCGAGTCGTTCAAACCATTCTCTTTTGTCAGCACAATTCCAGGCGCAGCCCCCCAAACACCGTTTCCGTAAATGTTGGAGTTTCCACCACCGGCTATCCTAAATATGGAGAACGCATTGGCGTTGTTGCTCAGAAAAATCCCGGCAGTATTTCCACCGGTAGATTCGTTGAGAATATCACCTTCGATATCAATAGTATCGCGCCTGCCATTCGTTGCGTCTCCCTCGACACGACCATCTTCCTCAACGTGGAAAGAGCGGCCAACAATAAGGCGTTTGCCGAGTGGAGTTGGACCGAACTGCAGAATGCCACGCCCAGCCGTACTAATTCCATTGTTGGGTCCACCTATTAAGAGTGAATCTACACGCGCTGTATCGAGATTGAGATTGATGGTATAACCGTCAATCAGAACCGTGTCTTTTTCGTACAGCCTGTTAGGATAATATGACGCTGGCTCACCGGAAAAACCTTGGTTGGACCAAGAATTTGGGTCGTTCCAGTCGCCTGTCTGGCGAGAGTAAAAAATACGACCATCAAAAAACGTGAGCTTTTCACCGGCCGTCCAATCTCCGTCGATAAACAATGCGTCAGTGATTTCGATTGGCGACGGTATTGCTTTTGGGCTCACTCCCGCATTAATTTCCCATTCTTGAATTGTGGGATCGTAGTATGCAGGAACATAAGCTGTCGTGACGCCGTTGATGTCAGTATCGGTATATGTAAAGTCATACGAACTAGCGCTCACAGATGAAATATTGGCGCTAGTGATGCTCCAGTATCTGGCGAGAATTTCTTCCTTCTGACGCTGCGGGTGTTTTTGGTCTACAACAGAAACACTAACCGTTGGATTGCCGGTATATGAACCCGTGAATGCAATATCAGCTTCAGAATATACTGTATCTACACCCAATGGGAACAAAAATGATTTTGCACCAGCTGCCCCTGTGAACTCTTTACTTACAATTCCCGCAGTAGTTGAACCAGAGAGCTGAATCATTCGAACATTTGAAAAATCACCAGAACCATTTGAAATAGCTGGGCTGTTCTGTGTGAACGAAAGAACTCGACCATCTTCTACAAACAGTAAATTGTCTTGCTCAATTGACAACTGACCATCAATGGCAGCAGATGTACTCACATACACGGTTCCGTCATCTTTGAGCAATGTCACATCTTCAAACTGCGTGGATGCAGAACCGCGAATGTACTGATCTTTTTCGCCCAGGAATTCGAATTCACTATTGGCAGTGTTTAACTCACTCGTTGAAGCGTTGTTGACAACATCTCCTAGCAGTTCTATTCGATTGTTACCAATGATCAACTCACCGCGGCTAACTACGAGAGAGTCGCGGACACCCAAATTATCGGACAGTGAAAGTGTACTTGCAGATGCTCGTGTTGAGTTTAACTCTAAATACCCTACTGCATCGGGTATACCATTGCCCGTTACCTGATTCAATTGAGGTGTAGGGTTTACTATGACAACGGTGTAGTCTTCAACTTCTCCACTCTGACCTGATGCACATGCAGAAAGGCCGCTGTTGTTGTTGTTTTGCATTTGCACACGCATTCGAGTTACACCTGGTTGCGTATTTGCAGGAACCGTAAAAGCAGGAGTATTAGCTTGCCCATTTCTGCGGTAGTTTACTACTTCCTCGTTTCCACCATTTTCGAGTTGGCCATCGTAGTCAAAGTCTATCCAAACTTTCCATCGCTTATTGCCTCCTGAAGTTGGATCAAGTAGAAAGTCATAGGTGGCGCCAGCCTCCAAGAACACGACTGAATCTGAAAAATAGAAATACCCCATGTTGCCAAATGGGCCACCAGTGTCGTGATCGAAGATCACATTGCTACTGTTTTCACGGACCCTAACTCTATCAATTGAACCACTACCTGTATTCCAGAAAACACGGCAGTATGCTGTATACCACCAACTTCCTGCTTCATCTGGAGTTTCACCCTTCCCAGTATACACGATATTCATACTGTCTGTGTATGTTCGGGAGTATGTCATAACATTGCCATTGCCTGCGCTCGAATTCACAATGCCATCTAATGAACCAACTTCAAGAGTTCCATTTTTTTCGACCGTGAGAGCGTTTCCGCGCAACACATAATTGCCAAGTCCAAGATAACCGCCCGACTTCACGATAACCCCAGGGCCATAACTCGCATTCTCAGGAGTATTGGCACTGTACAAAAACCCAGTTCCAATATTGCCGTTGAGATTCACTGTGTAACCATTACCTATCAATGCAATGTTGTACTGCGTTTTGGGATAGTCCGTCGCAGGTGGTCCACCATAAGCCGTGGTAGACCAAGTTTGCGGATCGCTCCACCAACCATCTTGTCGCGTAAAATATGTTGTGACATCAATACTGTTTTGGTTACCAACTATGAAATCACCTAGCAACAGAGATGTGCCGGCACTAAAGGTGCTTCCCAAGGCAGTGTCGATTGGAATATCGTAAACAATAACACTGGTTGAGCTACCGCCGTATTGTAGGTCACCATTGATTACGCGTGTATCTCCGCAACCAAAACCCACTGGATAATTTGTAGTTCCATATGTACCTGTTGCTAGGTTGAGAGCTTGCCAACCTTCAGTACTCCCCAGGTAGTACGCCATGTCCATGCAGGCAGGAGCATCAACATTTCCCAAATCGTCTGGATCGATAAAATTCACTGTAACCGTCATGTCTCTAGTACCGCGGTTCCATGTGCTTCCGGATGGACGCGTCAAACGCCAGTATCTATCTACACGGCGACTTGGATCGATTGGTGCAGTATCATCCAAATGTGGATGCACCATTGGGATGGCGTCCATCGCCAATTGTCCGGCTGTTCCACCTCCTCCACTCAGTTCAAACTCGAAAGGGGTATATTGCACGGAGTCGCCGACTTCAAAGAGAACGGTCGAGCTACCAGTTCCTACTATTTTTCGCAATTCTCCATACACATGCCCATTGCCACTGCGGTTCACAGAACCAAGTGCAACTACATATGCATTTGTGTATGTAGAGACATCGAGAACACTTTCGTTGAGTGCTGCGAATTGCAGCGTACTGCCAACTTCAACATTGGTGTTTTCATCTACAACAACATTTCCAGAAGTTAGCGGGTACTTGTTCAACGTGAGATTGTTGAATTGCAGCGTTGCACCTGTCACAGAAACCGATTGTGTTGTTGTGCCGGAAAACGTAACGGTACTTGCCAATGGTGTAAACGTCGAGGCGGGAACAACTCTAAGATCACCATTCAAGGTCATGTTCGCAGACAACCTAAATTCACCGCTGTTGACTCTCATTGTAGAGTCTACAGTGACGGCATTGTCGAGCGACACGTCGTTGGCTGATTTTTCTATTGTGAGCGTCTTGACAACCGGCGGAAGCCCGTCGCCTGTAATCTGTCCGGCCTGAT
Organism: bacterium; assembly: GCA_030426285.1. Classification (GTDB taxonomy): domain Bacteria; phylum Bacteroidota; class Ignavibacteria; order Kapaibacteriales; family UBA7675; genus JAUHYX01. The sequence goes on along the minus strand of JAUHYX010000178.1, from coordinate 1,573 downwards.
TGCCGTAATACAGAAAATGCCCAAGTGCTGTGTTGTCAACGTCATAGTCACGCAATGCTGTCAAAATATTCCCTGAATTCGCAACTGCGCGAATTCCACCAGCACTACCTACACCTACTGTTGCATGTGATGTTACTTGAAACCCACCTGCACCAAAAATGGTGTTCACTCCGAGCATTAACACGCCAGACGAGTCGATAATCACATTCCCTTGAACACCAACTTCATGGTCAGTGTCGAGAACAATTGTTTTGCCATCACCGATATAAACATTGGCATTTGTAGTAGGTGCAACGACCGTAGGAACACCGCCATATTCTTGGATTGACCATGAGGTTGGGTCTGACCAATTTCCGCCGTCGACAATAGAAAAAAATTCGATAAAGGCTGGCTCACTCAATGTGAATGTACCGAATTCGCGAACTTCTGCATATTCAGTAGAATTGCTAGTGCGCGTGCGAACAAATGGACCGTTGACCCTGTCTGGCAAAATCCATGAAGTGCCATTCCACAATCGCACACCAAAGAGGTCGGTGTCTGCTCCGTTGCGAACATCGTATCCAGGCGCGCTATTGATAAACTGGAGATGAGCATCGTAATATCTGTTGCCACCGAGCACAAATGCAGAACCACTTGGCTTGCCGACAACCCATTGTCTGCGCACATGTTTGTCGTCATTCAAGCCGCTGCCAGCTGGAAGAACACCTTCGGACAATGGACTACTACTTGCTGTCACGGTATCGGAGAGTACTGCTAAATACCCGCCTGTACCTCCAGATCCAACAAAGGCCAGGGTAACAGGTGTATATGAGTTTCCAAAGCCAACTTCAAATTCCATACTACTTGCACCTGCGCTAACAAACTTGCGCAGCTGCCCGTCAACAAAGCCAGGTGATCCACCTAAACGGTCAATCGTTCCTTCAATGCGGGCGTGATGACCGCGGACGTTCAGTATTCCGCCGGCAAGCGAGAGTATATTCTCAACGGTAATGCCCTCATTGATACCAACCCCTGCTTGTGTGGCGTTTACTACGTCACCATTAGAAATTGAGAGGTCGTAAAAAAGCTCTGACCCGCTGGCTTTATACAGGGTCTGTGCTCCAGCCCCGGCAAAGTCGACTTCTGCTGTGCCAGGTTCAAATGTCCCACCGTCGTTGATCCAGTCACCGAGCAACGTGATATTTGCATCTGTCACAGACAAATTTGCCGTTGTTTGAATATACAGCGAGCCATTTATCAGGAGGTCATCTTCAGGTTGCACAAGCCCTTCACCAGCAATCACAAGATTGTTAAACGGATTATCAACGGAATTGCCGTGGAACATATACTCGTATTGTGTTGGGACTTGTGATCGCATTATCACAGTTTGATAATTAGTCTCAGTATGGCTCCTGTAACCGAGCTGCGTTTATCGGGCAGCGGTGTGCAACGGCCGTCTTGACGTTAAGTCGGGGACGGTCGTTGCACTATTGGGGATGTTTACTTGTACGTTACCTTGCCTTCCATGGCCAAAGTGAACAGCTGCCATTCCGTTATTGCGACCCGATTAGGGCCGCCGTCAAGGGTGCCGATG
>JAUHYX010000177.1 GCA_030426285.1 bacterium | reverse complement strand
CACACCATCAATTTCATCTTCTACGCTCAATTGCGTACGAGGAGCGATGACGATTTCGAAGCCTGTGATAGCTTGGTTCTTCACAACAATTCTAGTTGTTGTACCATCGATCTCAAGCGTGATGCTTGACGGATCCAAACGGTTCCAAGGCTCTGACTCACGCATGTTTACGAAGAAACGGTTTCCTTTTGTATTCGCGTCGCGAATCCAGAAGTCCAAATCTTCACCTGCGTCACCAGCTTCTGGAAGTTCTGACATATCCCATTCGATAGTGATTGGGTAGTTAACAGAAGACTGGTCACCACCTGCCTGGAACAACGCCTTCAATTCATGGTCGAACTTAGCAGGAACGATGTTGCGGAGGATACCGCGACGGTTCGTGATAGTCCAACGAGCATCAAAGATGTCAGCCATTGGGATTGGAGGAATTTCATATTCACAGAAGTTGTCATCAAGACGTCCGATCTCACCATCGTCTTCACCAGTTGTAGCGTTGTTACCAGTACCCCACTGCAACCACTGATATGCACCTTGATTATTCTCAACTTTGATGTTTGAGATAAAGTTCGTTGCATCAGAAACTTGAACGATGAATGTCAATACATCAGTGTTACCATCAGAGTCAGTTGCGAGAAGCTTCACAATTTGTTCTGATTCTTGTGTAGTAATTACACCAGAAATTGTGAACGTCTGTGTTGTATCGCTTGGACCTACGATTGGATCTGGATTTACAGTCCAACCAGTAAGCGGCGTGTCGTTCTCGTCTGTGATTGTGATTGTGATTTCTTCACGTGCGGCTTCTGGGAAGTCGCGGATAAGATCGATGTCAAAAACATCAAACTCTTCTGTGAATGTATCACCCTCGTCTACACAAATGATAGCTGGTACATCAGACAATACTGGCGGGTGTGACACCATTTCTACTTCCAATGGAAGAGTAGTTACGTATGTCAATCCACACTCGTCAGTAACCATTACAGTTACAGTTTCTGCATCTGCACCCTGGCGTGGAGCATCCAATGTTCCTGGGCGACCATAGAGACGACCAGTTACTGAGTCTACTTTCAACCATTCTGGAGTGTCAGCATTAGAAACGAGATCTGTCCAGTCACCTGCTTCTGGGTAGCAAGGATCTTTAAGGATTGTTTCACCTTGATCACCTGCATAAAGCAAACGGTAACGGAGAGTTTGATCACGGTTTGGATCGTATGCCTGAATTGAACGAGTTGAGTCGAGCAATCCTGGGTTATAGTACTCATCTTCTGTAGCTGGAGCCAATGCATCAGTAGTGATACGTGGTGAGAAGTTCACCAAAATTGGGAACGTCTGATAGTTTACACCACCGTGGCCGTCAGATACAACAATCGAGAAGATTGTGTCTGTGTTCAAAGCACCGTTAACCTGGTTTTCAGGAGTCAACATTTCGATTGCTTCAGTGTATGGAATATCAACAGAGATGAATCCTCTCTTTGTCAATGCTACACCGAATTCGTCGATTTCACCATCTTCGTTCAACAAGTAGCTGTTACCCAACCAGTTTGGACGAATCTGAGTAAGATCGTCTACGATTGTGTCACCTTTGTCGTTGTCTGGGCGAATTCCAACTGACTGGAATGCATATGCAGTTCTTCCGTAACGGAAGTCCCAGCCGCGGTCTTCTGCATCTTGGTCTTCACGTTCGTCATCAGTATTGATGTCGATTGAGAAGCGAAGTGCATCTTCACCAACGATAGAAGCTACAAGTGTATCGCCTTTCTGACATGCGAATACTGGTTCTTCGAATACAGGGATAGAGTCCATAACGAATACGCGGAATTCGTATTCAGTTGTGTTGTCGAAACCGTGATCGATAGTATCCTGCTGCAAGAAGCGAGCATTTGCGTCATCATATACTCCTGCTGAGAAGTATGGACGGAACAAATAGATGTGCTTGGCAATATCTTCGTCAGAAAGTCCCTGTTCTTTCAAGATGTCAATAGTGCGGTTGTTCATAGGCCAGTTACGTGCCCATACTTTAACAACTTCACCACCTGGTACGATATATGGGTTAGTTGGCTGACCAATCAACTCAACATAGCCATTTGCACCGAAGCGCTCTTGATTGAATACAGTACGGCTGTCCATCCAGTAAGACAAACCAGAACCTGGCTCAACACTCCAACCGTACTCAAGATCAGTATGATTGTTTGGATCATCGATTGAGCGTGGGTCATGGTAGTTGTTTGTGTCTGTAGCAGTGATGTTAAAGATTGTATCACGGCCACGGCCAGAATTCTTTGGATATGCAACATCTTCATAGATGAAGATTACGTCGCGACCATCTGCTGGCTCATATCCTGGAATTTGATTTTCTTCGATATCTACTTTGCTACCAGTGAATACTGGAGGCATTGTAGAAGAAGTAACGCCGAACTTCATACCTTGTGCAATAGCTGTGTTAACACCTTCTTTCCAGAGAGTAGTACGAGATACAACGCGAATTGTATCGCCTACACGTACTGGAAGTGCACCAAACTTCTCACCACCGAAGTATGTGATTGTTTGTCCGTTTTCAGGTGCAGTTCCACCAGTGTTAGCTGGCATACCAGGACGGTTACCATACTGGAAGAAACCATCACCAGTGTTTGCATCACCGAGGTTGCGAGTACCGCTCTTAACCCAGCTGTTCTGCCACTTACGTCCTGCGAGAGCTGCATCGTCTTCGTTGCGTGCGGCAGACATGATGTCGCCACCCATGAACACAGGGCTCAAGTTTTGCAAGAGTGAAGCACCGCCACCGAAGTTTGCGAGACCTTCTTGCGTACGACGAGTAAGTGGGTTGAAGTTTCTGTTTGAAGAGTCTGGAACAAATTCAACACGACCGCGGAATACTTCACCTTCGATTGTAGTCTGGCGCAAGTTCACACGTACATAATCACCTGTGTTGTCGTTGATCACGAAGTAAGTTGTTTCGTGGAACGCACGGTCATCATTGTTGTTGATGTGGTTGTCACCAGTTGTGTAATCTGCATGTGCTTCGAGGAACAAAGGATATCCGATTGGATGTGAACCTTTCATTTCTGTTTGCAATGCACCGATTACAGGATCAGTTTCTGCATCAAACGGGTTGCGAGACCAACGCTTGATTGTCTTATTGAATGAAGGCATGTTTTCGTCATCAAAAGTCTTCAATGTTGGTGGAATACCAACTGCGAAGTCTTCGATACGAGACATACGACGATCGCTATAGTCAGCTGTCTTGATGTCTGTTCCTTTGTCGAAGATGTCATAAATATGACCCTGCATCAACAATGCTTCTGGAATAGAACGATCAAAATCATCGCTTACTGGGATTGGAGTGTATGTGTACCCACCATTGTATTCGAAAGGACCTTGTTCTTTACCAGATCCGTTCAATACGAATGGGAGGTGATTCACCATATCATCACCAGCTACAAAGAATGTAGGCTGAACAGTGTTTGTTGCTTCGAGTACCGTAGTAACGTCAGCTTCTGTTGGGCCCCAGTAGTTACCGCGCAATGTGTCAACACCACCAAAACCTTCACCGCGACCTGCTTTGTTTCCTTTTGTATCAGGAGCATCTGGGAGGCGGATCAAGAAGCGGCCAGAGTTGTCATAGATTGCGTTTGCAGCTACATGACGACTTGCGAATGGCAATGGTCCAAGAATCTCACCGTACATAACTGCACCTGCGAGGTCACTTGAAGCTTCATTGTTACCATTTACATATGGTCCGATAATTGCGTTTTGGTCTGCACCTACAACACTTGAAGCAACGTTACCAGTGATCAATGAACGCTGGAATACAACTTTCAAGTCATAGTTGTCAGAGTACACAACTGGACCAGAGTATGCTTTGTTGTCTTGGAAACGAACGCGGTTGAATTCGAACTGGTCGTTACGGCCAACTGCTGGGTTGTCCAAGATGTAGATTGCACCACCAAGACCTGTACCGTTTTCTGGAAGGTTTGTTCCTGGGTGAGTGCGTGAAATATCACCTGTTTGAGTAGTACCGCTACCCATTGCATCCATGTTCGCAATTGCTTCGTTTTCGAGGAAACGAGTCATTGTGCGAGCATCAGCTACAACTGCTCCGCGGTAAGTGAACACTTCATCATTAGAGATGAGCATGTCACCAGCGCCGATCTTGTCGTAGTCAGTGATGAACAAGCGATTGTCAACGCCACCATCAAGTGGTTGAACATAACAAATCGCACCACCGTTACCGTTCATTGCAGTGTTACGCAAGAACTCAGTAGCGCGAACTTCGCTCAATTCAGCAGCGTTTGCATAGATTGCACCACCACCGCGAACGAGGTCTTTGTTGTCCACGTCGCCAACCATGTTGTCTTGGAACAAGGCGCGCACGATAGTTACGTTGCGCTCATTGCTATTCAAGTTTCCGAAGATATTCACTGCAATAGCACCACCAGAATAACCAGCTGTGTTGTCAGAGAATTCAACGCGGTAAAGGCCACCGTAGTTAGAGGCTGTGCCAACAGTACCACCAGCACCGTTTACAGACATCAATTTGTTCGTGTAGATCGCACCACCATCATAAACGGCTGTGTTTCCAGTGAACTTGATGTTGTACCCGTAGTTGCGAGTAGTAATTGTCATGTCAGAACCACCAACTGCAGGAGATGGACGCAAGTTGATTTGATTCGTAGGAGTCAAGAGGAATGCGTAGATCGCACCACCACGTCCAGACATGTTGTCTTCGAAGTGCATTTCGCGACCAGAAACGAGGTTCTGTCCACCGCGAATGTGGATACGAGGTGCGTTTGCGTTTGCATAGATCGCACCACCTTGAGAATAGTCACCGATATTCGGGTTGAAACCGAGGTCAGTGTGGTTCTCGCGGAACATTCCAGAGAATGTAACAGATGTGTTGTCACCAACATAAACTGCACCACCACGTGAACCTTGAGTTACGCGGTTGTTTACAGGAGCAACGCCCTGCAAGTTCATTGTGCTGTTTCCTTCGAAAAGGATATGGTCTTGTTCTGGAGCAAAGCCGTTGTTGTTACCAAGGCTGATTTCCATGTGAGTACGACCGGCAATGTACATTGCACCACCCCAAGCTGTGTTGCGGTAGTCGTAGTCGCCATTTACATCTGCTTCTTCGTTCAATTTGTCTTCGTTACCAACAAGGTTGCCGTTGCCGTCAAACTTCTGACCGAAGTTAGACAAGAGAACAGTGTTGTTGCGGAATGTAAGCTCACGTACGCGACCGAGATATACAGCCAAACGTGCGTCGTCAACCATCTGGCGCTGATAGCCGTTCATCGGCTCAGTACCTGAATTGCGAAGATTATCAATCTGACGCAATTGCTGGTTGATTTCTACGCCAGTTACAGGATCTGTAACGTTCGGGTTTGTGCCCTGTGGGTAGAATGGCAATGTGTTAACGAGGTTGCGAACATCCGGGTAAATAGCAGGACTGCCATTTGGTCCGAAGTTGTCGAGCGGTGCTTGCAACAATTGAACAGCACCACCGCGGTAGCGAGCCATGTTGTTCGCGAAGTTACATGCAACCATCCATGTGCGCACAGAGAAAGAAGTAATAGCACCACCGGCACCATTCTTCATCTTGCGCATAAGGTCATTCATTCCTGCATATTCATCTTCAAGTGCTGCAGTTGGAGCATTGTACGTGTCTGCATCGTCAACAGTAACATCCTTGCGGAAGTTTACGAAGTCAACATCGCGGAAGTACGCTGCTTCTGCACCAGGAAGAATCACAATATGACCCCACTCGCGAGAGAAGTCATTAACTTTTGCACCGCGGAACGTGATTCTGCCAGGAGCAACATTGATGTTGCCACCGCCAGGGCGCTGCCATGGGATCTGGTTAATGTTAGGGTCCTGACCTGCAAACTCAATTCTAGAGAGTTTGTAGAGGAGGGCTTGACCTGCAGTAAGATTCTGCAGACGAGCGTCAGTGTTGCTCATGTTAACGCGGAACAATGTGTTCGCTTTGTTAACATTCACTGTCGGCTCATTGATGTTTGGCGCCGTTGTAATAGCGGCATTGCTGAAATAGTCTAAGTCAGCATAACCATTGTAAAATACCGGAGGTGGACCCGGGTTTTTTACAGTCGTGAACGGATCAAAAATGTTGTTATACTGTGCCGAAACACGTCCGTCAGCGATGATCCGACCGCCAACAGAGTCAACAAGCCTACCGTTAGGTAGGAATTCCACCGTAGTTCCCGGTTCAATAAGTAGAGTACCGGCAACCGTCAGAGTACCACTAACGCGATACAATGTGTCCTTTACGAATACTCGTACCTGATTTGGCGCAATGGATCCAGACACAGACTTAGGTGTCTGGGCATGTGCCGTATTCAAGATACAAGCACCCACAAAGGTCAGCATGAGTGCACGAAACCAACGTTTCATAAACCCTCCGAAGGTGTAGAAATGATTAATACGAATTCTATTATTTGAAGTGTTTGATTCATCTTATTTAGCCAGCTCTCTGGCTTCTGCGATGTACTGGTTGTTACCACTCATCGCTGCTACAATTTTTGTCTGCTCATCTGCCTTGCCCTGATCTCCTGCTTTTGCAAAAAGATCGGCAGCCATCATTCTATACATTGCTGCATTGTAGTCGCTGATAGCATTGTCCGCAGCCAATACATATGACGCTGCTGCTGCTGCGTGATTTCCGTTTGCTGATTCGCATGCTCCAATACCAGCATTGCCGCCGCTTTTGAGAATGCGACTCGTACTGCTAGAGGCTTTCTGGAACATCGTTTGAGCATTAGCGATATCTCCTCCCATGAGATATACGCGACCAGCCATCATGGCTGCAACTGCTCCTGGTTCGGTACCGCTGTATTGATTCGCGATATCCTCCAAGCCCGGTTGAGAAAGCTCTTTACCGTCAAAGTGAGTTGTCACAGTAGGGTTACCACTAATGGCAGTCTGATAGTCTCCTTGTACAAATGCATTGGCTGCACGACCAAGCTTAAAGGAAGCCTCTTGGTTTTCTGCGTCCGCTGAGCCAGTTATAACAGTAAATACAACTGCGACTGCTCCAATAGCGATAACACCTATCAAGGCCATCTTTACTTTTTGTACTAACGAGTCCTGCTCATGCTCTTCTACGTCTTGAACGTGCATCTCAGGTACGTTTTGGTCACCGTTTGCCATCAACCTTTTTATCCAAATTATATAGTTGTAAAACTTCTGTCAACCCGCCTTCGCGCGTCTTGTGTGCGCCCGGAGGGAATCGAACCCCCAGCCTCTGGAACCGGAATCCAACGCTCTATCCAGTTGAGCTACGGGCGCAGAACTGCTTTTTGTCACAATCGACAAATATAACCTGACCCGCTGTGAAATACAACAGAATCACGGTTTGACGCCTGCGACTTTCGCATCTGCGCCCCGTAGTCAACCATCAGCGGGTTCCCTACCCACTGCACACATCAGAGTATAAAGCAATAAACATGCCATGTTTTAAAGGCGTTTAAACCGGTTTAAATGCGGATTCTAAAAGCAAAAGTGTCAGATCGATGTACAGTGTCAGGGAAATCTGACACATTTTTAACTGTAGTCAATTGTTTATTGGTCAGAGTCGATATTTCAATTATTTTTTTGCCATGCAACTTTAGATTGCCATCTCACGTTACGAGTGCCGACACGAATTAAAACAAGACAACAAGCTAGGTCGTTATGAATACAGAAGATCTCCCTATCTACCAAGACGAAGCTGAACACGGAGTTGCCACAGGAATTATCTTGAGTATAGTCACGTTTGGACTCTATTTTTTTATTTGGAAGCACAAACAGTTTCGCACCTTGAATATCTGCCTTGGTGACAACAGGTTTTCAATTCTCTCCTACATTCTACTTGGTATTT
>JAUHYX010000176.1 GCA_030426285.1 bacterium | reverse complement strand
TATCAGGATTTAATGGATGTTGCTGGTGGTTCAAACGGCAGTGCGATTGTCAACCCGTTCCTGTGGAACCTTCTCAATGTGAAGTATGTGATTGCAGATCAAAACGTTGGATTGCCGCCTCAGTTTACATCTCAGCAGTTGCGCAACACATCTGTGTATGGCAATCCAACAAAATTGCCATGGGCATTTTTTGTTGATTCTTACGAGGTTGCCGAACCGATGCAAATTTTGGAACACTTGCGAGATGGTGACTTTAATCCTCGTGAGGTCATGTACCTCGAGTCTCCACTGCAAGAGAGTGTCGAACCTGCAGGTGAGGCCAATGAGGCAATTCTGCAGAGCTACAAAAATGAGTTTATCGAAGCTTCAGTTGCATCAGAGACCACTAGTTTGCTCTTCATGAGCGAAGTGTTCTACAACGAAGGTTGGAAGGCATATCTCGACGGTGAAGAAGTCGAAATCTTGAAAGCAAATTTCGCCTTTCGTGCTATAGTTGTGCCACCTGGTGAGCACACACTCACGATGAAATTTACTTCGGAAGCCTTTGAGACTGGCAAGGTCTTGAGTATGGCAGGGAATGCAATAACTCTTGCTTTGGTCGTCTTCAGTGTCTTCATCGAAAGAAAAAAAATATCTACGCCTGCTGAGGAGTAGTGGAATGTTAGAAGAGATAAAGTCAAAAGTTGCCTCGAGCGAGCACATTATAGAGCTCGAAAACAAACATTGGGAATACCTGGATGCCGAAACGGCAAAGCAGGTCGTAGGTGATTCAGATTCACAATGTTTAATGCGACTGCCGCAACGAGATATCGAGTTTTTTGAATGGTTGAAAACGGCGGCGGAAGAAGTCTGGCAAGACCTGTGGGGCGCTGACAGTGAAGACACGCTGTACACCGTGTCAACAGCCCTTCTGCCAGAGCTCGTTGTAGAACACCGTGGCTTTCCGGTTTGTGACCTTCAAACAGTACCAAACTTCTATTTCACGCAGCAACACTTTCGCGGTGAGCAAGGCGACCACTACATGCAGGCTATCCACGAACGTCAAGATCAAGGCGAAAAGCTAACCGTAGCCCAAGTTTTTGCGCTCGAAGTTGAACGAGCTCCAATTGACAAATGGCGATTTGCATGGATGTATGACTTGCCGTTGACTGCTGTAGACGATTGTATTCGCGAGCTTGTGGAAGACGAAGTGTTGATGTACACCGCTACGCGAGAAGAGCTGTCAGACTATCTCGACTTTGATGGGGAATAGCACCTGGTATGTCTTCTCACAGCAATCGGGTGATTCTCAAATTCGGAGGCACTTCTATGGGGTCCGCCGAGTCGTTGCCGCGTGTTGTGCATGCTATTGCAAAAGCACAGCGCTCATTTGAGCAAATTGTGGTTGTGTGTTCAGCATGCTCCGGAATAACTGCTTCGTTGCGAGAGATTGCCGATGCCGCTGAACGCACTACGTCTGTAGACATCGCTGGAATGATCGAGGCAATCGAATCGCGGCACATCACTATTGCGCAAGAGCTCTTCGCAAGTCAAGAAGAGTATTTACAAACGACTATTTCTCAACTACAGAATCTGCTGTCAGAACTTCGCACATACTGTGAAGGTGTATATCTATTGCGGGAGTGCACATCTGAGAGTCGAGCGCATATCATGGGATTTGGCGAACGATTTTCAACCGTGTTGCTCAACGAGTTGTTGCGTTCATCATCGTTTGCGTCAGTGCGCATTGATGCGCGCACATTTGTGAAAGCCTACGGCGAGCCGCAGCTTGCAATTGCGAATATCGAAGAAACACGTCAGGCGGCCAATTCGGTTGTTTCACCACTCCTTGAGCAAGGCAACGTCGTGGTTACGCAAGGCTTTATTGCGGCAAATGCATTACACAAGACAGTGCTGCTTGGCATAGGAGGCAGTGATGTGAGTGCCGCTGTGGTGGGCGCTGCTCTAAATGCACAAGAGATTCAGATTTGGACAGATGTGAGCGGCATCTATTCAACAGATCCGCGTGTTGTTTCAGACGCACAGCCTGTTGCCGAAATGACGTATGAAGAAGCGGGTGAGTTGGCGTATTTTGGGGCTAAAGTACTTCATCCCGACACGATTCATCCCGCGGTTGAGCTCGGAATTCCCGTGCGAATTCTCAACACATTTGCACCAGAAGAACTTGGAACAACTCTACTGCCTCGTGAGAAGATTACCTCCTCAGGATTGCGGGCCGTAGCTTTGCGTAGAGGTTGCACACTTGTTCACTGCACGCTAAAACCAAACTCTGCCAAAATGGAGTTTATGAGCACCCTGTATTCTGTTTTGGAAGAAGCGGGAATAGAAGTGTTGCTCTCGCAGGGTACAGAACGACACCACACCGTGTGTGTGGCATCCACGGATGTCGTGAGATTGCCTTCTCAAAGACTTATGCGACTCACCAATATCAGTACTGAAGATGTTGCGTTGTTGTGTGCTTGTGGACCAGATTTAAGCAAACCGGAGTGCAATCCAATCGGAAGTATCACCATGTCGCTCTCCGAGTATGGGCTCCATACGGTTCAACAATCATCCGATAATATCTCAATAGTTGCCGCAGTTCCAGAATCTCAAGCTGTTGAAGCACTGCGATCCATTCACAAATTGATTGATTAGCTGTATCTTGCCTGACGTTCGAGATTTTTATCAAGTCAGGCAATCATATGAAGAGATGTGCAGTAGTAGCGCTCCTTGTGCTTAGTTTTTTACCTCTGTCGCAAGTGCAAGCGCAGTGGACGGTTTTTGATACCTTAAACTCCGAGATTCCAGGTAATTTTATTTACGACACAGAGGTTGTGAATACAACCCTCTTTGCCGCTACAGAACAAGGCATCGGGCTGTTCAATGGGTTCGACTGGGAAACGATGAATAGCAGCAATTCGGGACTCCCCGGCGACAATGTTCGAGAGATACTACGCGTGGGCTCAGCTCTGTGGTTTGCGACGGACAAAGGAATTGGAGTCTTTGACAATAATGAGTGGACAGTTTTTGATCAATCAAACTCTAACATCCCTTCAGACAATGTTCGTGACCTCATCGTCTATGAAGGAGCGATTTACGCTTCAACAATCAATGGATTGGGACGTTTTTCAAATGACGAGTGGTCTGTGTTTAATACCGCCAACTCGGACCTACCAACCAACAACCTGCAAGCACTTGGGTTGCACTCAGATGGAAGACTCGTTGTAGGAACTGAAACCGATGGTATTGTTCTTACCGACCTATCGACCTGGCAGCACATGAACCAAAGCAACTCCAATCTACCTTCCAACATTACGCTGTCATTGACAAAAACAGATACTGATGTTGTTGTGGGAACATGGGGCGCTGGATTTGCCGTGTTGCGCGGTTCGTCATTTGAAGTGTATTCTTCAGACAATAGCGGTCTTGCTGACAATGGTATTCAGAGTGTCTACGCCGACAATTGTGGACGTGTGTGGGTTGCCACGCGAAATGGTGGAATCAATGTTCTTGACAATGGCTTGTGGCGACAGTTTTCAGAAGGGAACAGCGATTTCCCGTCGCGCAGAGCAACTCTTGTTGAGTACTCTGCCGGAGTGTGGTACTTCGGTAGTGATGAAGGCTTGGCCTTGTATGAACCTCAAGCAGTTATTGAGTCTCCTGGTATCGAATCCGATATTTTCTGTGCTGGAGACGGGTTTGAGTTAGCGTTTCGTGTGTTTGGCGATTTTGGTCCTGGCAACAAGTTCGTGGCACAGCTTTCTGATAAAAATGGGAGCTTTGTCACACCAGTGGACGTAGGAAGTATAGCCAGTGGTTGCAGCGGAGTTATAGATGTAGTTATTCCCGAAGAGACAAAAGCAGGCGATTTTTATGAACTGCGGATCATGTCTACCAATCCCGTAGGTCTCCTCGAACCGTCTATTGGCCCACTCACACTCAACACACTTCCGAATGTTACTATTTCTGGTGAGACTGAGTTGTGTTTTGGTGATACTACACAACTTGATGCAGGTGACTATGTTTCCTACACGTGGTCAAATTCGTCAACTGAGAGAACAATATCAGTGTTTGAGTCGGGAACATATTCAGTCGAAGTCGTTGATGCAAATGGCTGTTTTGGCGAAGCAGAATTTACCGTGCAAGTACGCGACTCGCTCGGAGTCATGGCACCTGAGGCGTTGACATTGTGCGCCGGACAAACCACAACACTCAGTGTTTCGGTTACCGCCGACATTGTTTCAGCAGCTTGGAGTCCACTTGAAGGACTTGATGACCCGTTTAGTTTGGAACCAACGTTAACCGCGAGCTCATCTGCAACATACACTCTTGTTGTTCAAGATGACTTGGGATGTGTTGCCTATGATACACTCACAGTCAATGCCTTGCCTGCACCGAACAAGCCAATCGTAATCCAGCGTGGCGACACTCTTGTTTGTACAAGTGCAAATGTCGTTCAATACATGTGGTGGAAAGATGGGGTAGCTTTAGTCAATCAAACAGATAGCATTCTCATAAATCCGCAAGACGCAGAGTACCAAATTGCAATCAGTAACGAGAGTGGATGTGTCAGTGTAAGTGATGCGTTTAGACCTATTGTGAATTCGGTCGACGAATTCTCAGCGCCAATTCGGTTGCTGAATACAGGAACCCACATAGAAGTGAAAGGCACGAATCAGCCTGTCAATAGCCTAAAGCTATTCTCACTTACGGGACAGGTCGTGCGAGAAATATCTGATACGCAGCGAATCTCTATCTCAACCATTTCATCTGGAATCTACTTTCTTGAGATCTCTATTGGTTCGAGAACAGTGCATCGCAATGTATTGATCAATAATTAGGGTCTGATAACCGCAATAACCGAGCGATTGAGTATTCTGCTTTTCGGGTCGCTTTCGTCAAAGAGCGGAGTAATGCGGACTTCTGTTTGAATATCCCGGCCCAAATCGTACATGCGCTTCACGGTTGCCAAACGGCGTTCTGCTAGTGCAGAATTGTGTTCTGTTGTTCCATATGAATCTGTTAGGCCAATGAGTGTAACATTGTATCCAAGCCCGGAACATTGTGCCAACCATGTTGTAAATTCATTGTTGACGCAGATAGGTGCATCACCATCGAATTCAAACAGAGCAACAACCAGCGAGTCGGGAACTGCGGTTGTGTTACTTCCAGAAACATAAATTGTATCACGATCCATTACACGCTTAATGAGAATGCCTTCTGACACCGCAACAGTATTACCAGTGCTGTCGGTGATGGTGTAGTCGACCGTTAGCAGGTTTTCTTCATCCCGAAGTGCGGTTGCGGGGATGTCCATCATCTTTGGTCGATCGGGTAAATTCGTATAGAGGCGTCCGTTAAGCTTTGCTTTGCCGTCAAAAGTATAAGGTGAAGCTTCCACATGAAAAATAGGCATGCTTGAAATGTGTAGTGTGTCAGCTTGTGTGCGAACAGTCATATCGCGAATCGGTTGCCGCAAAGCAATGCTCCCGGAAGATGTGAATAGGTCTGCTCTTCTAAACTCATCTGCGCGATTGGAGTGGACGATAGACTGTAGTTGCACTGTGGTATCGGACACCTGAATACGCTTGCTGTTCGGTAAAACATTGGCAACGGCTTGTGCTCGTTGCAGAGCCAGTCCGTCTGGTTCGTCTGACGTCTGCCATCCAACAATACGGGTGATATCCTGGAAAGCACTTTTACGAATCTCGAAACTGTTCTTAGGGAAATACACCATTGAAGCAGTAGCACTGCCTATTTCGAATGTATATGTTTCTTTCTTGTGCAAAGAGTACTGTGATCCTGGCAAAACACGTGTATTGTCTTCGTATAGTTCTGCCGCTAGCTTTAGAATAGGAGGAACCGTGTCAACTACAACCGGTTCTGGTTCTGGTTCTGGCTCTGGTTCTGGTTCTACAACAGGCTCAGGGACAACAGCCTCATTGAAGAACCAAGAAGCATGTAGACCTGCTGAGAGTGTATTGGCAGAATACGAAATATCCTGAACTGCATTTGCTAGTCGCAGCTTAAACTGTGCTTGTGCTCTAAGTCTTAATGGTGAGGTTGCATCATTTACGATGTCGTAAGCTGCACCTATGGTTGCAAAAGGCACAAGGCCTTGCGTCTGATCTACTGTTTCATCTTGCTCATTTCGAGTGCGATTGAAATTCTCAAAAACAACCTGTTCAGGTGCACTCAATTGTTCAGTTGTTTGCGCCTGCATGCTATTCAGCACGTCGAAACCGAGTCCAGCAGAAACAGAAAGGGGGAGGTTCTCAATGGGTTGTGTTTGGATGTTGCCAGCTAGCTCAATTGATAGCGAGCTCGTTTCCAATGTATGATCTGAATACGTTGCCACGGATTCATCGTCGAAATTCAACCATCCTAAAAACTCCCGTTCTTCGAACAAGGCATTGCTCAACTCA
This sequence comes from bacterium, assembly GCA_030426285.1. Taxonomy (GTDB): domain Bacteria; phylum Bacteroidota; class Ignavibacteria; order Kapaibacteriales; family UBA7675; genus JAUHYX01. The sequence continues at coordinate 1,499 of JAUHYX010000176.1, read as the reverse complement.
ACTCCCAGTGAGAGTCCTAAATCATAGTCTTGGTTCAAAGGAGTCAAATATCCAAATCGAACATTGAATGAAGAACCACTGCCGTCATCGTATGTTACGCAGCAATCTGGCACACCTGGCAATTGCTCAAATTCTGTTGATAGCAAATCGACACCAAACATTGCTTCTACAAAAAGAGCATTGCGTGAACGTTCGTACTCTAACGCTTCATCGTTTGCTTGAAGCGTTAGGGAAGACAGAACAAGAGTTGCTAAAACAGTGTAGACTCTGCTTTTATCGGTAAGTTTTTTCATACGGTGTTATTGAACAACAATACTGCGTGACGTCAGTATGCGTCCTTCTGGATTTGTGACAACTAGTGTGTATGTACCAGTAGCAATATGTGGAAAACTAATGTCGAGACTTGACAAGCCAACCGGTAGTGTGTGTGTGCTCAACCCAAGTGGAACACCGCGCTGATCTATAAGTTTCACTTCGATGCGTTGTGCATTGTCTGAATTGAACCCAACAGAAAAAGGAGCACTCGATTGAATTGGATGTGGAGCAATCTGCGTGATTTGAGTCTGTTCTAAGATTTGGACCGTTCTGTCTTCAACGCGTTTGTTGATAGTGAGAGAGCCAGGCTCAATAGTCAGGTTCACACCTGATCCCATTGAAATTGTACCCATTGTAGTTGGCGAAATATCCGAGTACGTGATGTCATCCAAACCTGGTAGTCCAACAAGAACTAGAGTCCCTTCATTGTCATAATTTGTTTCTGCAGCAATTGTCATCACGCGCAGATTGCCAGCAACTGATTGTTCAATTGGCAAGAGCTCATCTTCGCCGGGAATCTGAATTCCCAAAGGAAAGAACAAACGCGGATTCACTTGAAGAGATATTGTTGCAGGTCGCTTTGCACCATAACTGCCACGTTCGTGGACTGTAGCAAATGAAATAGGAATAAACGCGGTGTCGGTTTCTAACACTTCGATGTCAGCGACAAGGAAATGTGTAGACCCAAAGTATTGTTCTATTGGGACGGTTAGTTGCAAGCCACATTCTTCAAACTGCAAAACGAGTGTGTCCTGCAAAACCGATTCTGAAGCGCCGTTCGAGATTTCTAATTCATAAGATTGTCCGGCTGCGATTTCTACACCAGGCTCAAAATCAACGGTGTAGTTTCCATTTTTTGAATAGGCATCCAAAAGGACGGTATACGAATCGCCACTGTTGGTGACAATCAGCGTGCGTTGTGGTATCTCAGGAATAAATCTCAGTATTGAGTGAGATAAATCGATATCAGCGCCAAATGCATTGCCTGTGAACTCTATGTACTCGATGTGTTTCGTTTGATTCGAATGTACTATTGCTATTTGATCTTTAAAATCTCCCGCGCGCGTGGGAGAGAAGCGTACGTTGATTCGAAGGGACTCGCCTGGGGCAAGTACTGTGTCAACTATAGATGGAAACACATCAAATGGTGAATTCAAAACATCTATGGGTGAGATGCTATTCAC
>JAUHYX010000175.1 GCA_030426285.1 bacterium | reverse complement strand
CCATGAGTGAGGACTATGAGTTGGAGTTTGAACAAATTGAAGCTACTAGCACCGACTTCCTCATTCGTTGCACTCTCACTTTTCGTGAGATTATTGGTGATGATGTAGGTGATGGGGACTTTGTTGATTTATCAATTAGAATCCCTAAAGGTGACTTCCTTGAGCAAATCGCATATGCAGAAGGACATTATCAATACGAAGAAGAGTTGAAACGCAAAGCAATAAAAGCCCGCAAGGAGGTGGACAATGGAACAGCTTAAACCGTGCCCGAACGTGCTGTGTGGGAGTGAGGGAGTATACACAGACTCTGATCTTGATGATCATTTTGTAGAGTGCCCCGACTGCTTCGCAAGAGGAGGTTGGGCTGACACAGAAGAAGAAGCCATTACTTATTGGAACGACCGTCCGCAGGTGTTTACTGCTGAACAAGTTAAAGAGATCGTTAACGCAACATTGAAACGTGTTACACAACATTTATAGGCGGAGGCTACAATGAAACAGCTAATTGACAGAGATGAGGTGTTGAAGATCATCGTAAAAATGCACAACACAATGGAACACCTCGATTCAGTTCCAGATGCAGACGCAGAAGATTGGTTCTTAAGCTTATACGATGCACTGGGTACTGTTTCAGAGGCTACCAACGCAATCCAAGCCCTCCCCACCCACAAAGCGGAAGAGGAAAGCGGGTGGTTTCGTGTAGATGAACGGCAACCGAAACCAGACACGTTTCACCTTACGATCATTACGAAAGATGAAGCAATGGAGCATGATGTTAATTTTTTTTGTGATGAAGACGATGGCGCGTATTTCAAACGTGATGAACCTTTGTGTAAGCCGATCAAAGTTGAGCAAGTACTCTATTGGAGGCACCCACCACAACCGCCGGAGGTGGAGAAATGACAGACGGAGAAGAGTTGGAAGCTCTCGAGCGCAGATACGAAGACAAGATTTACGAGCTAGCAATGATCGTAGAGCATGGTGAGGTGAACAAGTACTCCGACACGCGAAAAAAGTGCTACGAACTCGTAAGACTATGCGATCAGATTGAGGAGGCTTTGTACCGCATTCACAGAACAGCTATGACGATGAGGATATAGCAATGGACATAGATACACTACTTGAACAACGTGCCGAAACGCATGGCGATTTTACCGCAGTGAATGCGCTATACACTGATCTTAGTGCCGCTATATATAACGGCAATCTTGATGTAGTAAATCCCGACAGTATTGTCTATTACCAATATGCTGTCGACGCAATCTTGTCAAAGCTTTCAAGGGCAATCGCAGGGAATCCAGCTGAACCAGATCACTGGAAAGACATTGCAGGTTATGCAATGCTGGTAGTCAAGCAGCTTGAAAGGGATAAGGTCAAGTATAAGAACAACCAGGAGAACAGCAGTGGGAACAATTGACTTCGACCCAGACGAATATTTGAAACGAGAGATTGACCAAGCGACTCATGACTGGCACGTGAAACAGATTCGTGAGATATGCGAGCTGCTGAAAAGATCCGAGGGAATTGGGGCTGTGCAACTCAAAGACATTGACACACTGGTAAGCAACGCCACCAAGCAGATGGACTTCGATGTCCGAAAACTGATGATACTAACCATGAAACGATATCCTGCCTCAGAGGTTGACTCAATGTTAGGCATTGTTAGTTGGCTGTTTGCAGAACTTCACAACATCGAGAGACACATAGGAACTGTGGTCGGAGAATGCTTTAAACTTACAAATGGGAAAGTTGTTGGCGGCGAGAAGTATGTACCTCCGATGCACTGCAATATGTTGAGGCAGTATTGCAAAGAATTGGATATTGAACACTGGTTTGTTTGAAAAATTTTTCAACTCCAGTCAAATACCAGTCAAATAACGAAACCGCGTAGCCATGCGGGTTGTGGCGTGAAACGGTCGCAACGAGCTCCTTACCGATCAAAGAAAACCTAACTTTATTTTCATTTTCTCTTGACGCGTCAAAGAATAGTTGTATATTGCACTTGTCAAACAAAAACAACTAATCATTCGGAGACGGAAAAATGACTAACTCAACTAACAACACTCGCAGCTTCTTCGCAGTTTATTGCACATCAACTGAGGCTACAATGGGAGCCGGAGAAACCCCAGAGGCAGCGATTGCAGATGCGGCGGATTATCTTGGTATGAGTCAAGAGCAAGTGACTGAGGAATCAAGCCACAGATTGCATGAGGTGTTCGGCGAGTATACAGGTGCAAGTATGGAGAGCACAGCGATCGATAGCCTAGAGTATGCTGAGTGCTACTGGAACGGTACACAGAAGTAAAACAACAAAGCCCCCAATTACGGGGGCTTCTTTTTCATTGCTAGTTTTACGTCAAACAAAAACGGCAATGAGCAACAAAGATACACGGAAAATATATGGCTGACAATCGCATAGAGAAATACCAGAAAACGAGACTCATGATTCTCAACTCGCTTGAGAGCATGAAGGTCAAGACAGAGTCCGGCGGGAAATACGACTTCCTTTTCGCTAAACAGGCACTTGAGAGTTTGACAATCTATGTCAACAGCGTCATGCCAGCAGTAGAGTGGGTGAAGGTGAGTCTCGACCGCTTACAAGATTTCTTCGATATGGAGCGCAAACGGTTCGACACATTCAAACCAGCTGAGGGTGTCACTCCGCGTGCTCCGTCGCAAAATGAGTGGGCAGATTTTCTACAAGAGCTTTGGGACATCTCTATTGGTGATGCGATGATCCACCTTGAGGAAGGCAGTTATCATGGCGCACGTCAATTCAGGCTCACTACGTCCGAGCTGCTTGAGAATCTAGCAGATCAGGGGATCATTATCAGTCGCCAACGTCTTGCGCAACTCAGATCTGGACTCACGCAAACTAAGGGTGGCAAGGAATATAAAATCAAGCCTGTGCTTGAGGAAGGCGTTGACTGGATCAAACGAGATGGAAAAATCCTCTTCACAGAGCAAGCTTTGTACATCGTGGCAGATGATCGAGCATGAGCCTGAGTTCTATCTATATATGTCCATCCTGTGAGCAAGCAGAGCTACAACGCAAAGCAAATCAGATTACAACTGGATCACGCTTAGCCTTAGAATGCCACGACTGTACTCTCGGTGTTAGCGTCGATGTGTCAGAAGACAGAATGCAACTCGTTGATTCAGAGTCAGATCTCGAAGTGTTCTATGCTGAGCTCAACGCCCGACTACATGAGAGGGTTTACACGCAGCTCTTTGAAGCGAAGAAATTAAATCGCTAGATTAAAGATAGACCCTCCACCTGGTACGCTGACGAATGCTGCGGAGGCAATACCTACACGGGTGGAGGGCGTTTTATCATTGATATTGGTTGAGTCTTAATTGTCTATGGAGAATGCATGCGTTGGATTACAAGAGAAGTGATGGTTGTTAGCTCTGTTTGTTTGGTTATTGGTATGGCCTTGGCGTGGGTCGCATTTCACATCGAACCGGATTACTCTCTTCTTACTGTCTTAGTGGCTGCAATTGCCATTGTTGTTGCAAGCCTAAATAGCAGGGATTCAAACATGTTAACAAGAGAGCAGTTGGAGCTTACGTCCAAACACACACGCGAGGCTCAACGAATCCAATCGGCAGAGTATCAATTGCGTGCTTTCAATCAGAAGTATGATCGAGATAGATCAAACGGTTCTACATTATGCCTATTGTCAGATCATTATATAGCCGATTTGCGGGATGTTAAGGTTGATGGTACTGGGGAAGACAAGAGAGACACATGGAAAACGACGGTAGAGTTTAGCAGGCGGGACATTGACCATGTAGAAGTCGATCGGGGGGCAAACAGGAGTCAAATTACTAGTGCTCTAATAGAGCCCATAAATAACTTGGGTAACAACAATTCAATGCAAACCTATGCCCTAACTTGGGCTAATTTTTTTGTCGATTGCATTGAGTCGATATCGGCAATTGAAACAGATTGGAAACGAGACTCGCTGTATAGATCCCTCTACAATGGCCTTTTATTGTCGGAAACACAACTCATACCCTTCGCTTTGGCCTATCGGTTTCAATCGAATGTATCGAATTTGGGGATAGAGCAGTTTTGTTCTACAGTTTTTATACCTCAAGCCAGGAACCATACGCAACTAAAAGACTTCAGATACCTGTTAACTGCGCTTGCAATCCATTTGAAAAAGGACGTCGAAATAATGAAAAAGCGGAACAATATAGCATAGCTAAAGGATCTAGCCCTAGCCTTATCTTCTTTTACCCATACAACCTACTCGCAATAATTTGGGCAATTTTTTTGATGTCTTCTTCTTGAATATTGAAGAGCGGTCTGGCAGGGAGGATGGTCACCTTGCCATTTTTTCGCCTGATCTTTGCTCCGAAATGGTGTATGGCCGCAAGGGGTTTGCCGTTGACTTGTACGTCAGCTCCTAGATCAACTATCAATGATTTACCAGAGATTCTGATTCTGATGTTTTGAATCACATCGTCTAGCATGCGCCCTGTGTCTATCAGAGTCTGTCCAGATTGTGATCTTGCTCGATTTGAACGCTTCCAGCGATTTCGACCACCACCACCACGGCCGGAACCAAATCGACCGCCAGCAGAGAATGACCTGTCAATTGAGTTTCGAATGATTTCCTCTATGATGGGTATTGTGCGCGACAGGTTCGTCGGATTGAGTGCTGGAGGTGGTATTGCCCCAATTATCTCAAATTTCACTGTATGGCCTTTTCCAAGTCGTTTCTAATTGGCTCTAGGAACCGATCTAGATCAATCTTTTTTGCAACACCCTCTGAGGGATGCGTCGCAAAGCCTTCGTCATGGTAGTGCTTTTTGATATCCACCCTTTTACCGGTTTTGAGGTTGTGAGCAGAATTGTCAAATGTGCCCTCTGGATTTATGCCATTATCCTCAAGCGTTCCAATGTCTACAGATCGTATCCTACATCGACAAGCATACCCATTGGGCGGGGTGTGGGACTTCCAGAAGTCATGTCTGATCGGTAGAATCGTCCCCGATAGCGCGAGGTGATCCGGTCTCGTTCGAGAATCGCTGACCGCGACGTATTCTAAGAATGGGAATTCCTCTTCTGCGGCAACAGCTTGATCGAAGCGCGCAGCCTGGTATGCACTACGCATATTTGTTTGGTACGTGACATACCAACGCCACGGGCTTCCGTCTTCGCGGGCTGTCCAGCCGGATTGCGAGAATTTCTCTTCAATCTTCTCTGCGAATTCTTCAAAGTGCTCTCCTTTGTCAATCGCCTCTTGCAGTTCCTCATGTATAGATTGTAAGATTGCAGCTGTTGTTACTTGAGCCACAACAAACGCGCCTTTGCGATGCAGCTCCTCTTGTTCCTTCCAACCACCAGACGGAGTAATCTTCCTATCCCTTAATGTTTGGAGCGCGTCTCTCAGTGACATTCGGTAAAGCAGTTGAACAAAGAGGATTGCGTCTTCCTCACTCATGGATTCAAGCAGTTTTTCAATGTTGCTCATTCTTTGCCTCTTGAATTGCGTTGTTCGATTGCTTGAGACATCCTACCAGCTACATCGGATGCGAAAAACTGGCGATGCATGAGGCTTTGAATATCGGTGGTGTCGAGCTCTGGCAATAGCTGTGAAACTTTTTTCTGTGCTTCTGCAAAATCGTTCGAACTAGTTATCACTGATTTAATCTTTGAGAGTATGCCTTTGATTGCATCCGGAGACTGTTCAACCGCTTCAGCTGCCGCACTATCCAACAGACTATCCCATCCATCAGGAGATTCTGCTACTTGCTCAGAGAACATGGTTGCAGGCTGTGGTGGCTTTATTTCAAAGTGTTCTTGAGGAATGCCATACTTTGACTCATAGTACTCAGCAGAGAAAGAAACTCCCATGTTGGAAAGGATCTGGTCTCGCTCCGCAAATTCTCTGTTTGTGCGCTCTTCTTCAACAAACCTAAACACAGGTAGGTCGGATGCCTCAGAGTTAACCTCCCAAATCATTTGTATTAGAGCATTGATGCGCTCTTCAACTAGTTCTGAATCTGCATCGACAACTGAATCTGTAGAGTTTTCTGTTTGGGTGTCGTTACCAAGTTTGCCGGGTGTGATTTCCATCCCTGCTGCATGACCAAGTAGGGATTTATTTATTTCGGCATTCATTGCTGAAATAAGGCGATTGTATATCTCTACGGATCCGGACTCACCTACCTTGAATGGCTTTGGTTCAATCCCGTGCGGGACTGCTATCAAACCGTCACTCACCATGTCTTCTAGCGTTGCAATCACGTCCTCAACGCTACTATCCGTCGCTTGAGGGTCGTAATTCACAACTACATAAGGAGTGCCGTATTTCTCGGTAAACGTCGCCCAGTTTCGCATCGCGACCTTCTTGAACGTAACTGGCCAATAACAGCGAGAAAGCAACGCTTCACCGTAAGGGTTGATTGCGCGCGCATCGTTTTGGCAGATTAAGAACTTGTATTCTGGCAGGGGTTCTGGAGAGCCGAGAGTTGGTGCATAAACAGGAGCACCTGTTTTATCATCAAACCCAAATTTTTCTAAGGACTTGGTACGGAGCTCCTTTGGGACGAAGTATCTCTCTCCAACCTCCCAAATTATCTCAATAAATTGCACCCCGTAGAGCGGTGTATCCAAGATTTGATTGATAATTTTACGTATCCCTAACCTCTTAAGGAGAGTCAGCACTTCCTCAGCAAATGGTCCCTCACCATCGAGCACCCATTTTTTCTGGAATGTTCCAGATTTGCGACGTGCCACAGCGGCAGCAACTGTTGTGTCTGCAAGCAAATCACCTAGGTCTACGGTTGATTTGCCAAGTTTACGGAGTACTACGTCAGGGTTTGGCAGAACCTGAGTATACCCAGTTTCAAAGGAGTTGTCCTTGAACTCCTGAGTTAGCGCACCAACAAACGAGTTTTTGCGTGTGGCTCGTACCACTCTCTTGTCTTCCATTACTAGAAATCCTTAAATCTTGATGTCGTTCGTGTTCTTGTTTTCCGTTCGTTTTGTGATGGTGCAAACGATACTTTTTTGTTGTAGGCTCTTCGTGCTCCATTGCAAAGAGCTAGAGCGTCAGCAAAATCGGGAGAGTGCCCCAGTCTCTCAGAAATGAGTTTCTTAGGCTCTAGAGCCTGGAATTTATCGTCAGGGATGTAGTAAGTGTTTTGTATCTCAAGGGTCAAAGCGTCGTTTTCGACGATCCTTATGGGGTGTTTGACCACAAAAGTGTCACCATCCCCAGCATTGATGAGCCTCGCAGAATCGTCAACGTCCAAGGCTAGCTCAAAGTAGAGTTGTGCGCGGCGGTTTTTGTATTTCGTGACGTTCTTCTGCTTCTTTTTCCACTCTGCGATTACCGCGCCTTCACCAAACATGACGGCATCAACGGACCCTCGCTTACAGACGTGAGATAACTGATCTGCTAGGCCTTTACCTATACCAGTTGCATCGATGAAAACTCGCGCCCCTCCTTGAGTCGCAGGTACGAGGTACTTTGATATTCGTTTGAACTGGTTGTAAGTGTCGTATTCCTCGAACGAATCTACCTCAAAGAAGTGCCCAGAGCTATTGCAGCCGTATACGACAGTAACGTCAGGTTGCCCTAAACCTACATCGATGCCAAAAGCAACTGCCTTGTGGTCTCGCGTCGAGTCAATTTGCACGCCCTGCCATTTGCGAGAGGGGATCAGGGTAAACTCGGAATCGTCAACATTCCAATCTCCGAATTTGAGCATTCGAAGTTGCGTATCTGACATTGTCGAGAATGCTTTGTCAATATACCCCTCCGGGAGCAATGGGTTATCAGTAGGTAGTGAGCGTATGAAATTGTGCGAACCGTCACTCACTCTTGTCGTGGGATCGATGAAGTATCTTTTCAACCAATTGAGTCCTGGTACCGGGTTAGATGCAAGAATGATAT
>JAUHYX010000174.1 GCA_030426285.1 bacterium | reverse complement strand
GCCACAGCAAGAACATATTGAAATTGCTGTATATTCACTGTTGGTCCTATGAATCATATTGCTTGATACAATATTGACAATATCAATAAAGATATCACAAATATCGTTGGTGTAGAAGATGTAAATGCCGGATATTAGGTGGACGTAGGAGATGATTCCATTACTTGCGCAAATACAACAGATACAAATGTTTTACGATACATTGAGAGGAAAGTAACATGGCAGAAGAAGGCAAATGTCCGTTTGGACATGGCAGTGGACATGCAAAAGAGCGCGTTTCGAACACAATGAATAACTCCTTTTGGTGGCCTAACAAACTCAATGTTGACGTGTTGTCACAGAATTCCGAACTATCGGATCCGTTGGGGAGTGACTTTGACTATTCGAAAGAATTTGCCAAGCTCGACTATGACCAATTGAAGAAAGACATCGAAGCCGTGTTGACGGACTCGCAAGATTGGTGGCCTGCCGACTTTGGTCACTATGGTCCGCTCATGATTCGAATGGCATGGCACAGCGCTGGAACTTACAGAACAGGTGACGGACGCGGTGGCACACGCATGGGTATTCAGCGTTTTGCACCACAGAATAGTTGGCCAGATAATGTGAACCTCGATAAGGCAAGACGACTCTTGTGGCCCGTTAAACAAAAGTACGGTCAGAAAATTTCCTGGGCTGACTTGTTAATTCTCACCGGCAATGTAGCGCTTGAGTCTATGGGCTTTGAAACAGCTGGTTTTGCCGGCGGTCGTCCCGATGTATGGGAACCGCAAGAAGACATTTACTGGGGACCTGAAGCTGGCTGGTTGGACACACGTCGACTCAACGAAGATGGTGAGCTAGACCTCGAGAAGGAAAATCCTCTTGCAGCCGTTCAAATGGGACTGATTTATGTGAATCCCGAAGGACCAAACGGAAATCCGGACCCAGTAGCATCGGCCAAGAACATACGTATCGCATTTGAGCGAATGAGCATGAACGATGAAGAGACAGTCGCGCTGATTGCGGGTGGACACTCATTTGGTAAGACTCATGGCGCAGGTCCTGCTGAAAGTCTTGGCGAAGCTCCAGAAGGAGCGGGAATTGAAGAACAAGGCCTAGGTTGGGCAAGCTCATATAAGTCCGGTAAAGGTGGTGATTCAATCACGTCTGGACTAGAAGTTACCTGGACACCGACACCAACAAAGTTCAGCCATGCGTTCTTGCAGGTATTGTTCAACAATGAGTGGGAGCTCACGAAGAGTCCAGCAGGTGCGCACCAATGGGTAGCCAAAGATATGGGCGAAGTGTTTCCGCATGCGCACGATGCAACGAAAAAGGTGCGTCCACACATGCTCACATCAGACCTTGCCTTGCGCTATGATCCTGAGTACGCAAAAGTGTGTCAGAAATTCATGGATGACCCGAAGTCGTTTGAAGATGCATTTGCCAAAGCTTGGTTCAAACTGTGTCATCGCGACATGGGACCAAAAACGACATATTTGGGACCTGAAGTCCCAGCGGAAGACTTCATTTGGCAAGATCCTATTCCGGCTTGTGATCACGAATTGGCAACTGAGGCAGATTTGGCCGATTTAAAGGCAAAGATTCTGGCTTCGGGCATTCCGGCCAACCAATTGGTAGAGACAGCATGGGCATCTGCGTCGACATACAGAGGATCGGACAGGCGCGGTGGTGCAAATGGTGCACGTATCCGTCTTGAACCGCAAGTCAATTGGGCCTGTAACAATCCGTCCCAATTGAAAAAAGTACTAGCAATGTACGAAGGCATTCAGGCTGAATTCAATGCGAACAATGGCGAAAAGAAGATTTCGATGGCAGACCTGATTGTACTCGGCGGTACAGCTGCTATTGAGGATGCAATCAAGAAGGCAGGTATGGACGTGGCAGTTCCATTTGCGGGTGGACGCATGGACGCCACGGCTGAGCAAACCGATGCCGAGTCTTTCGACGTGTTAGAGCCAATGGCAGATGGATTCAGAAACTATCAGAAGAAACAATACACGTTGACCACAGAAGAATTGTTGATAGACAAAGCCCAACTACTCACGCTCACCGCTCCAGAAATGACAGTGCTTGTTGGAGGGATGAGAGCGTTAAACGCCAATGTTGCAGCTTCGCGTCACGGTGTGTTGACAGACAAACCAGGTGTGTTGACCAATGACTTCTTTGCCAATTTGCTAGACATGGGCACTCACTGGGTGCCAATGTCAGACGATCACATGGTGTTTGCAGGCAAGGATCGCGGCACTAACACTGACAAATGGACAGCAACACGCGCCGACTTAATTTTCGGATCAAATTCAGAATTGCGTGCACTTGCAGAAGTCTATGCGAGTAGCGATGCGAAAGAAAAGTTCGTACACGACTTCGTTGCGGCATGGACAAAAGTCATGAACCTAGATCGATTTGATCTAAAATAACGCTTAGCGAATCTATTTCTTACATTGCAAAACCCTCTCAAATCGAGAGGGTTTTGGTGCTTTTACACTCTACATCGTTTTCGCTTATTGTTGGTATGTGATTCGAGATCTCTATTCTCTTCGTAACTTGCGCGATGAAGATTTCTGTAGTTACGGTGGTGTACAATGGTGCAAGCACGCTTCAGGGGTGTATTGACTCAGTTGCTAGTCAGTCGCACGATGATGTAGAGTACATTGTTGTTGACGGTGGATCCACCGACGGTACGATCGATCTCATTCAAAACAACGAAGGCAGTATCAATAAGTGGATTTCTGAGCCAGACAACGGTATTTACGATGCCATGAACAAGGGACTGCGCATGGCTACAGGCGAGGTCGTTGGTTTGCTGAATGCCGACGATATGTATGAACATACTGATGTGTTGAAGGAAGTTGCAGGAGAATTTGTATCATCAAAAGCCGACTGCGTGTATGGCGATCTCGTGTATGTTCGTGCGTCAGACCCGACGAAAGTGATACGAACGTGGAGAAGCGGTGCTGCAAACCGGGGGTATTTTGAACGGGGCTTAGTTCCAGCACATCCATCCTTTTTCATTCGAACTTCTGCTCTCAACGAGGTTGGCGAATATCGTACAGACATGCGCATCGCTGCCGACTATGAGTTCATGTTTAGAGCACTGCATGTACAACAACTTTCGTTTAGTTACATGCGCAAAACACTCGTAAGAATGCGTACTGGAGGCGAATCCAACAACTCATTGCGCAACATTAAGCAAGGCAATCAAGAAATTTATCGCGCTTGGAAAATACACAACCAACGGGTGCCTTTGCTCTTGCCATTGTATCGATTGTATCGCAAGTTGAGACAATTCTTGTGAGTAGCTCAACGAACAACATACAACCAGATGTTTCCATCGTCATCGTAAACTACAATGTGCGTGACTTTCTCAAGGACTGCCTTGAGTCCATTCGCGCTGCCGTGGGAGAACTCAATGTTGAAACAATCGTGGTTGACAACAACTCAGCCGATGGTTCAGTGGAGTACTTAACTCCCTTGTTTCCCGAGGTTATTTTTCAAGCAGAGCAAGAGAATTTGGGCTTTGGAAAGGCCAACAACTTGGGTTTTCGACTATCCCGCGGTCGTTATGTGCTGTGTTTGAACCCCGACACATTATTGTCAGAGAATACGCTTACATCGATGGTTGAGTATATGGATGCCAACCGAGATGTTGGCTTAGCAGGGTGCAAACTGTTGAATGAAGACGGAACACTACAATTGGCCTGCCGCCGCGGATTCCCACGTCCATGGGTAGCATTTACTCGCATTTTTGGTCTGCAGTCTCTATTCCCGAAATCCAAACTGTTTGCGCAATACAACCAAACGTTTCTACCAGAAAACGAGGTGAACCCCGTCGATGCTCTGAGTGGGGCGTTTATGTTCATGCGCAAGGAAGTCCTCGATGAGGTTGTAGGCTTTGACCCAGCCTTTTTCATGTATGGTGAGGACCTAGATCTGTGTTACCGGATATCTCAAGCCGGGCACAAGGTCATGTATGTTCCCACCACAACTGTCATTCACTTCAAAGGTGAGAGTACGCGCCGCAGTTCGCTGAACCGAATAAAAGTGTTTTACTCGGCCATGGAAATTTTTGCGTCAAAACACTTCGGAAAGTCTCGTCTATTCTTGCTGTTTATACGCTTAGGAATAGTGGCCCGTGCGCTTATCGCATACTCGGCGACATATGCCAAACAGATATTCCTACTATTGGGAGATTCGTTTCTGGGCGTTGCAGCCTTGAGTGTTGCTACTCTGTTTCGAACTGGATTCTTCCGCGGCTTTCCGGCCTGGGTATACCCGTGGATTCTCATTGTTATAGGCGTGCTTGTACCTCTGGCACTCTGGTTTGCTGGCGAATATTCCTCTTCCAAACGACCATCACTGAGGAATGTGCTTATCGGTTGGCTCGGCTTGTTCTTTGTACTGAGTACATTTACGTATTTCGTGCCTGAGTTTGCATTCTCACGGGTTGTTCTCACAATGACCGTTGCTGGTGGAATTGCCGCCTCTTCGCTGCTGAGAATTGCCCTCAGTGTTGTCAACAAAACCCATGGTTCTGACGCCGACAAACGCATTGCCTTTTTGGGTAACAATGCGATGTCCCTGTCAATAGCTCAACAATTGGAAAAAGTAGAAGCCCGCAATGCTACAGTTGTTGGGGTAATTGCCGTCAACAAACAAGAAGTTGCCGAGCAGACCATGCGAGTGGTAGGAAGGGTGGAGTCATTGTCGAGCATTATCATTGAGCACGGAGTTGACGAAGTGATTGTGACCGACAAAACCCTGAGTAGGGTTCAGCTCATGCAATTCATAGCCCAGGCAGCTGGTAGCAATACAAAATTCAGTTTTGCCGATCAGTACGACGACGTTGTTGTGGAGCGCATTCTTCAAGGCATAACCGGCGAGCGGTCGCCAGAATTCAATCTTTCTCAGTTGCGTTATCGTGCCATAAAACGCAGTGTTGACTTTGTGGCGAGTCTTTTACTTTTGACAATTGGGTTGCCAGTGGTATATTTGGGCTCGTCCACATCATCGATTTCCGTATCCGGGTTGTGGAGTGTGTTGCGGGGAAAACGAAGTCTTTTTGGCTTATATCCAACAGACGATACTGTAGCACCGCTAGGTAAAATTGGATTATTGGGGTTGGCGCACATTAACAACCCTGAGCAGCTGTCCCAACAAACAATCCGAAACCTTAATGACTATTATGCTCGGCATTACACGCTGGCATTGGATTTTGAGATCCTAGTGAAGTATTTCCTGAGAAAGAGAAGGAACACGTAGTGTCCACAAAAAAGAATACCAAGGCTCAAACTATTCTCGACTTTGAAAAGCCAATTGCCGATCTCGAAGCAAAAATCATCGAGATGCGCACAATGCAAGAAGAGTTGGGGTTGAACCTAGAAATAGACAAACTCGAGCGCAAAGTAGAAAGTTTGCGCAATCAGATTTATTCTGATCTCACAAGGTGGCAACGAGTACAAGTTGCCCGCCATCCTGAGCGCCCGTATACATTGGACTATATCAACAATGTGTTTGAAGACTTTATCGAGCTACACGGCGACAGGCAAGGGTATGACGACAAAGCCATTGTTGGTGGATTTGCCAAGCTCAATGGCCAAACCGTTATGGTAGTTGGCCACCAAAAAGGCCGAGATACCAAGTCGAATTTGGAACGCAATTTTGGCATGCCAAACCCAGAAGGGTACCGCAAAGCACTGCGGTTTTTCCAATTGGCTGAAAAGTTCAATAAACCAGTTATTTGCTTGCTCGATACTCCTGGGGCGTTTCCTGGATTAGAAGCCGAAGAGCGTGGTCAGGCGGAAGCGATTGCTCGCAATCTTCTCGTGTTGGCACGACTCAAGGTACCAGTGGTCATCACAATTATTGGTGAAGGTGCGTCTGGTGGAGCATTGGGAATTGGTGTAGGTGACAGGTTCTTGATGTTAGAGAACTCGTGGTTCTCTGTTATTGCACCTGAATCATGTTCGAGCATTCTGTGGCGGAGTTGGGACTTTAAAGAACAGGCAGCCGAGGCATTGAAATTAACTGCGCCGGACTTGCTTGAAAATGGTATTATTGACGTCATAGTTCCAGAGCCATCAGGTGGAGCGCATGCAGATCCAGCTAAAATGTTTGATATCGTAAAACAAACATTGGCAGAAGAAGTTGAAACTTTGCAGAAGTTAGACGTCGACGACTTGTTGGCAAAGCGACTTGATAAGTTGACGAATATGGGTGTTTGGGAAGAGGTTGAGGAGTCAGCTCGTTGAAAACCATTGTAGGCTGGTTGCGCAGCCTGAAGAACTGGGTCGAGGCTTTTTCTGAAAAACCATATGCAATGCCGGCACTGTTCATTTTGTCGTTTGCAGAAGCGTCGTTCTTTCCGATTCCGCCGGATGTATTGCTCATAGCAATTGCCGTTGCAAACTACAAACGCGCATTGATTGCAGCATTGTGGTGTACGCTCGGATCCGTGCTCGGTGGCATGTTGGGGTATTATATTGGTGCTGAGCTTATGGAGACCATCGGCAATCCGATAATTGCTACATATGGTTTCGAAGCACCATGGGAAAAATTTGTTTCGAGTTTTAATGAAAATGGAACGTGGTTTCTCGCGGCTGCAGCCTTCACCCCCATACCATATAAGGTTGCAACAATAGCCTCGGGTGCTACGCACATCGATTTTGTTGATTTCAGTCTCATTTCTTCTGTAGGTCGGGCAGGACGGTTTTTCCTCGTTGCAGGATTGTTATCGTATTTCGGACCGCAGTTTAAGGAAGTGTTAGACAAGTATTTCGACAAGTTGTCACTCGCACTCGTTGTGCTAGTGATTCTCGGATTTGTGGCTATCAAGTATATACTGTAGTCCACTCACACAAGCGCCGCAGAGCGCTACATACTAGAAGAACATACAATATTAGGTTATACTGGAGAGGAACATGAGTTTCAACAGAGCCGACAAAGAGGGAATGTCGGGCAACAGAGTTTGGAAGAAAAAGTCCTATTGGACTGATGAACAAACTGGAAATACAAAGGGGAACGACTCACACACAGAAGAAGATGAGTCAAAGTGGAATCGCGAAGGTGCCAATTATGGGTACATCGGACGCGTATCAGGTGGAAATCGCAAGGGTGGAGGCGGTCGCCGCAAACCCGCTAGTAACCGCGGTGGCAGTGGCCAGCGATCAAACAACCCCAATCAGAAACAAACAGATGGCAACCGTAAGCCATCTGGAGATCATCCGAATAAACGAACATCAAAACGCAGTGACCAGCAAGGCAATGCGCCAAGAAAACAACGATCCGACCACAACACCCGCAAAGAGGGTGGTGGTAGGAATGATGGCAACACTCGAAATGACGGGCGCAGGTCCAATCAACGTTCAGATTCTCCCCAGCGCAATGAAAGACCGCGTTCAGACCGTCAGCGAAATGACAAACAACGATCCGACAACGGACCTCGTCGCGACGACAATCGTCAAGCACGTCATGGTAGCCAACGCGACAACAATCGCGGCCAGTCTCCGCGCGGACGTCACGACAATCAGAAGCGCGATCAGCACAAATCAACGCGTCGGCACGACGACCGACAAAAAGGGCCATCGAGTGACTTTAAAGGACGTAAGCCATCGAAGCATCACAGCTCCATACCCGAGAAGAAGGCTTCGACACGCGAGACCAAGGTGCGTAGCAGTACAAGTTCACATATAAAGACTATCTCATTGGCTCGCGCTCTAGCATTTAGCCAGTTCTCTTCTCGAGCCATTGGAGTTGAACTCATTCAAAACTCACGAGTGACTGTGAACGGTCAATCCATGACCGAGCCCAATCACAAAATTCAGTGGGGCAAAGACAAGTTGCAGGTGGACTTGATGCCGCTGAAATCCGATCGCATGGCTACGGTTGTGATTCACAAAGAAGTAGGCGTGGTTGGATCCAAAGAGGCGAAGGTGAGGAGTATTCAGGGAATGGTTCCTGGCACTGACTCTTGGTATTATCCGCTTGGACGC
>JAUHYX010000173.1 GCA_030426285.1 bacterium | reverse complement strand
ACAAATTGGCACACTCGCAATACGAAGCCTGTTTCGCAATAAACGCCGAGCTGTTGTTACGCTGATTGCGGTTGCGTTTGCAACACTCATGGGTATTGTCTTGCGCGGTATTCAGATCGGCACGTACGAGGCCAATATTCGTCAAGCCCTGCTACTCTCCACCGGGGCGGGACAGATTCAAGATACAGGGTATCTGTCGGTTCCCAGCCTGAGCAATTCCTTTGCATATTCAACGCATATGTTGTCGCGACTCTCAGCAGTTGATGGGGTCAAGAACATAGCTCCCACACTGACTATTGCCGCCTTGTCATCTGCTTCTGGCACAGCCAAGCCGGTGGTACTTCAAGGAGTTGATGCAACCAAGGAACAACGAGTTTCTCTTGTTCCTGACAAGATTGTAGAAGGTACTTGGCTTGCTCCAGAGCCCAGCAACACGGATTTCGCCGTGGTTATTGGCAAGGAATACGCCCGCAGGCACAATACAGTCGTTGGCGACACAATTGTTCTGATTGGCAGTGACCGATATGGTGCCATGTCCAATGAGTTCTTTGTGGTATGTGGGATATATGGCCTCGGCGTAAAACAAATGGAAGCCACAACAATGTACACGCACATTCAGTCTGCTGAATGGTTTGCATCGGTAGATAGTGCATGCACGATGTTGAAGTATACTGTCGAAGATGTTGCAGAGGCCCAAACTATTGCAACCGCGCTGTCGCAACAGTTGGACTCAGAACTCATCTCGCGGCCGTGGACAGAACTCATGCCTGAAATGCAGCAGCAGATTGAAATGGACGATATAAGCGGCCTAGTCATGGTTGGCGTATTGCTCCTGCTCGTAGTGCTCGGCGTGGCCAATACGGTCTATATGTCGGTAGTTGAACGCTTTCGAGAGTTCGGCATAATGCTGGCAATAGGGACACGCAATGTAATCTTGTTGCGCCTTGTACTGACAGAAGTCGGAATAGCAACATGCTTGGGAATCATAATTGGCCTAGTTCCTGGTGTGGCAATAAACGCGTGGATTCAGGACAATCCAATCGAGTTGTCGAGTGAGCTAGGTGACTTGTACGCGGAGTACGGTTTTTTGCCGCAAATACACAGTGTGGTAGATATCGAGTCCATTCTTGCCCTGTGCACGGTTATTCTGATTTCAAGCGTTGTGAGTGCCGCACTACCCCTGTGGCGTGTATATACATTGGAACCACTAAAGGGGATTCGACACACATGATGACACTGCGATTGGCATGGCGGAATGTTTGGCGACAAAAGCGTCGTTCCCTGGTGGCAATGTTGGCGATTGTGATTGGCGGAGCAGTGGCTTTGTTCACCGATGCCTGGTCGTTGGGCATGATAAAACAAATGATTCAACTACAAGTGATGCTCGGGCAAGGGTTAGCTCAAGTTCATGCTCCAGACTGGGTTCAAGGAGAATTTGCGGCACAACAAACATTCGTGCGCGATAGGAATTTTGAGCGTGACCTACAAAATATACATGCTGTGGCGGCACCATCATTGACCGTTGAAGCCATGGTCTCTTCTTCGTATAATTCTGCAGGCCTACTAGTAAAAGGCATTGAATTTGCGACGCAACGTCAGCTCAATTCAGCGCTGGTTAATACAAACATTGACCAAGATACGTTGGCGAAGGGTACTATTGTTCTCTCGCAAAGCACTGCTGAATTGCTCGGCGTGAGGATTGGTGAGCGGGTTGTAGTAATGACAACAGGTCTCGACAGCTCATTAGTTAGCGTTTCAGCCATTGTGTCCGCTCTCTATTCATCGCACTCATCCACGTACAATGCGTCGAATGCGTTTGTGCCGCTTAGCGATCTTCAAACAAGTTTACATGCAACTGATCGCATAAGCGAATTGACAGTGCTGCCGGCTGAACGCAAAGTCACTTCAGCTTTTGAACGGGTTATGCGCTCATACGACCGCGAAAACAAGAATGTGAAGATTCACATGTTTGATGATCTCAATCCAATGCTTGTGTATCAACGCGATTCGTATCGCGAGATGATGTGGATATTTTACGCGATTATCGGACTGGCCGTGTTTTTCGGCATTGCTAATGCCATGAGTATGGCGGTCATTGAGCGCACTAATGAAATTGGCGTTATGAAAGCTATCGGAATGCAACCCATTGCTGTGTTCCGAATGTTTATCACCGAGTCGCTGATTCTTGGCGTGATGGGCATGAGTGGCGCAATAGGGCTATATTTTTTCTTGGACCTCGTTGTATTCCCCAATGGCATCGATTTGTCGGCGTTTTCCGATGGACTATCCGCTTTTGGCCTAAGCTCAGGAATGCAATTGCATGTTGATGCCGAATCGCTGTTGAATATGTTGTGGCTACCGCTTTGCGCTGTTGCCGGGACGCTACCTCCTGCTATCCATGTTGCACGAATGAATTCTCTAGAGGCATTGCGCTATGAATAAGCCTATACCAACTTCTATTGTTTCCTTGCAACAGGCTTCAAAAGTCTACACCGCTGGAAATACGAAAACCACAGCATTGAACAACATTTCAACGCAGTTTCAGGAAGGTGAGTTTACTGTGCTCGCCGGCGCATCGGGATCTGGCAAGACAACACTGCTCAATATAGTTGGGTGTTTAGATTCGCTTGATTCTGGTTCAGTCACAGTTTGCGGTGAATCCGTGCAAGCCTTCTCGCAAACGCAGCGCAGCGATTTTAGACTGCGTTCACTCGGGTTCATTTTCCAAGCCTACAATTTGATCCCCGTGCTTTCGGCGCAAGAAAATGTTGAGTTTCCACTAGCGCTTATGAATGTTTCAAAAACGGAAGCCCGCGAGCGCTCGCTTGAGATGCTCACACAATTGGGTATTCAAGATCTCGCCGCAAAAAGGCCGGCTCAGATGTCGGGTGGACAGCAACAACGAGTTGCCGTCGCACGGGCTCTCGTGCACCAGCCCACACTTGTTCTTGCCGATGAACCGACAGCAAATCTCGACTCAGAAAACTCACAGCAGTTGATATCCCTCATGCGAGACATGAATCAAAAGTTCGGTACAACGTTTTTGTTTGCTAGCCACGACGAACGAGTCATCAGGCAGGCATCTCGTACTATAACGATGGAAGACGGAGCCATCATTCGCGATGAATACACCGCACAATAGCATTGTTGCCCTTCTTCTGCTATGTGCTGGAGTTTCGACGACAGCCTTCGCTGCAGGTGAATTCGATATTCCTTGGTACTCACAACATGCACTTTCGGCATTCGGAGCTTCTGAGAGCGGCGTTGAAGCCACACTAAGCAATGCACTGCGGATCAAACCACAGTATGAATCCAAAAGGATTTCAATAGAAGCAGCCCTCATTGCGCACGCTGAATACAGAACACTAGAAGCCCCCCTTACCTCAGCTATGACTCCATTTCGATTGGTTGATGTATCGTCTGTGCATGTGTACGAGAACCATGTTGTGTGGTCATACGATGTCGACAGATTGTGGTTCGAAGTATCCCAAGATGACACATATCTAACAATTGGTCGGCAGAGTAGAGACTGGGGCCTCGGTCGTGTTGTGCGCCCCAATGACATGTTTAGTAGACTCTCTCCTATCGCTCTGCAACAGGAAGAACGCCTTGGCGCAGACATGGCAAGTGTCACCCACTACATTGACAACAGCACCGATGTTCAAATAAATGTCCTTCCATTTGCGCACAACGACCTCACATACTCAATGGTTGCCGCAAGAGTGAGAACGAGATTAAGTATCACCGATATAGCCCTGTACGCGCATGCCATGGAGCACATGTTGGGATTCGGATGTGATATCGAAACATCGATTCTAGATGCTGGTGTGAGGTTTGAAATGACATTTCTCCCACAATCTGTCGAATCAACAGAGTCGCAGTATGGAGTGAGTTTTGGAGTCGACAACCAGTTTGAAAATGTCTACGTAGCCTTAGAGTTGGCAACCGGAACTGAACCAATTCAGCAATTCAGCACAATGTTGTTCGGACTGCCAAGCACACGCAAGGCCTTGCATGTCGTATCGCTTACATCGTCATTGCAATTGCCAGACGACTACTCTTCCGTGTCGCTCTTTGCACTTGGAACATCGCAAAGCAATACCGTCGTTCAATGTGGATTCAGCAATGAATATTACGAGTCATTGTCGCTCGTAGCAGCTCTTGCCTACGCGTCGATAGACCTTTTTGGACAGCGCTCAGAAACCTTTGGATGTACACTTTCTGCGCGTTGGTTTCACTAATTCACAGTTTTTCTTTGGTGTTTGCACCTCAAACACTAATTTTTGTGTGACTGAAAGGAAGTAACCCAGAGGACAAAGGCATGACAAGGCCGGCAGCAGGCGATTACCCAGAACACTATCAGCGGTATCTCGATCTCATTCCAGAAGGTAATATTTATTCGATACTCGCGCAGCAACTCGAACAAACAGTGATGCTTCTCAACAGTATCGGGCAAGACAAAGCAACTGAGCGGGTTGAAGAAGGCTCGTGGACCATCAACGAAATCATTGGCCATGTGATAGATACCGAACGCGTGTTTGCCTACAGAGGATTGGTGTTTTCACGCCATGACGAAACTGAACTTCCTGGATTCGATCAAAACGACTACGTGCGTTACGGGCATTTTAACGATCGCTCCCTCCAAAGTCTCACAGAAGAAATCCGCTATCTGCGACGATCAAATATTATACTCTTCCAAAATCTCTCAGACGAAGCTCTTGATTTAAAATCACACGCCTCAGGATACTCATTCTCCGTTCGTGCTATCCCGTACTTACTCGCGGGACATGAAAGACATCATATCAACAAGATTAGAACATTGCTACACACCAAAACGCTCGAAACAAATTAACGATCATCAATCTGCGGTTAGATTGAGTTATAGCGAGAAACAGGCATTTTACAATTCTGTAACATCTTTGTAACGGCCTTGTTACGGCATAGCGGTAGTTTGCGAGCTGTTTTGTTTTTCCAATTAAATACACAGGAAGTACGATGACTCGTAATCTGTTTATTCGCGCTCTTCTTTTGATGTTTGCAGGTGGATTCGTCCTCACGAGTTGCTCAAAGGAAGAGACTAAGAGCCTTTCAATCAAAGGTTCGGACACAGTTCTTCCCCTCTCTCAAAAGCTCGCAGAAGAATTCATGAATCGCCACAAAGATTACACAGTTACGGTAGTTGGCGGTGGTTCAGGTGTTGGTATTGCTGCTCTCATCGATGGGCATACTGACATCGCAAACGCATCTCGCTCAATCAAAGAAAAAGAGATCAAAGCTGCTCAGGCAAAAGGAATCAACCCTGTTAAGCACACTATTGCCAAAGACGGTATTACGGTTGTTGTGCATCCAGACAACCCGGTAGACAGCCTCACTATTGAGCAGATTTCTGCGATTTACGACGGTACTATAAGCAACTGGTCTGAAGTAGGCGGCAACGATGAAGCAATTGTTGTGTATAGCCGTGAAAACAGCTCTGGTACATATGTATATTTCAAAGAAGCTGTGCTAGGAGACAAAGAGTATCGTCAGGATGCAAACTTGATGCCAAGCACTGGAGCTATCACTTCAGCAATTGGCCAAACTCCAGGTGCGATTGGCTATATCGGAATCGCATATTTGAACGACAAAACAAAAGGTCTCGTAATAAGCCAAGATGGATCAACATGGGCCGAACCAACTGGCGAGAACGTGATGAATGGCTCGTACCCACTCGCTCGTGGCCTGTTCCAATATGCCTCTGACCATGCTGGTGACGGTATCACCAAACTCTGGTATGACTTTGTGTTTTCTGCTGACGGACAGAAGATTGTTTCACAAGTCGGTTATATCCCTGTGAAATAAACACAAGATATTACTACTCAATTCATGAGGGCAAACATGAAAAAGTTTCTATGCGTAGTGTGTGCTTTTGTATGCGCGAACACGAGCCTTTGGGCTGGTGATACAGAAGCAAAGAATTCAGAGACATTGAAATTTTCAGGTCGTATTCAGCTACAACACGCACATGACTTCACTTCCGAAGACAGTACCGAGACTAAAGACGGATTCAGAATGCGTCGCGGTAGAATTCAAATGGATGCACAGGTTAATGATTTTATCAGCGCAAAGTTCCAGATCGAAGTTCGCGACAAGAGTCCACAACTCGTTGACGCCTTGGCAAAAATGAAAGTATCAGACGAAGTAACGCTAAAACTCGGTCAATTCCACGCTCCTGTTTGGAGAGAAGAGTTGCGTTCGAGTGGAAGTTTGTTGCTGGTTGAGCGATCGGAAGCAGCAAATATGTTGATCGACAATGGTGTGAGCGGGCGTCAACTCGGTGTTGGTCTTGCAGTTGAAGTAACTGAAGAAATTGACGTTGAGCTCAATGTCGCAAATGGTGCAGGAATGGGCGTGAAGGAAACTCCAGGTTCCACGATTGCAAAATTTGTGAATGATGGGAAAATGTTGAGTGGACGCGTGAGCGGCTCCTTTGATGATTTTGGAGTTGCGGTTTCATACGCTCAGAATGCCTACGGTTCGGAAGAACTTGTGAACGACGGCACAAATTCAGTGATTGCTCCAGATTTCAATCTCAATTTACTCGACGGCAACCTCGAAATCGAAGGCGGCCTGGCACTTGGCACGAATGCTTATGGCGATCGTGTTGGTACTGCGCCAGATGACATTTCATGGATGGTATGGGATCTCACTGCAAAGTTGGTGTATATGCTCGATGAACCGTGTTCAGTTGCGGGCCTAAATGGATATGAATTTGCAGTAGGCGTTACGGGATTGGATCAAAACACAGATGTGGACAACGACGAGATGATGATTCTCAGAGGTGGCCCTGCTTTTTTGTTTGGACCAAAAACACGTATTCAGATCAATGCGGAGTTGACTATGCCAGCACTCGATGGTGTAGACGACATGTTTACTTTGAGAACCCAAGCGACGTTTAACATTTAATTGCGGAGGCTCCTGCCAGTCTGATGAAGAGATTTGAAAAGCTAATCGAAGGTGGATTACTCGCATGTGCATTGAGCTCGGTGTTCGTGATCGGTGCTATGGCGTTCTTCCTCTTTAGCGAGGGTGCTTCACTTTTTTGGTACTCTCCACTCGAGGAATATTCTGTGTTGGTTGTCAACTCTGAATATCCTCAAGATGAAATTTCGGCATTTGATTTTAATTCAGTTAAAACAAGCGCCGTATCAAACTGGCAGGAGATCTCATCTCTTGATGCCTCTGTACACTATCTAAAAGCCAAATCAGAGTCGCATGTAGACTCGGTACTCACAGCGGTAGCAGCAGATCCTGGGGCTATTGCAACATTGTGGAAAGACGACGTAACAGTATTGCCAGCAGGAGTAAAATACCTGTCTGTACCAAACATTACGATCTCTGACTTTCTCTTTGGTAAGTTCTGGTATCCAACATCCGAACCAGTGGCGCAGATGGGAATTCTACCAATGATTTTGGGAACAATTCTTGTTACAATTTGCGCAATATTTTTGGCGGTTCCATTTTCGATCGGCTGCTCAGTGTACCTGTCTGAGATAGCAAAACCCGCGGTGCGCAATGCTGTGAAACCAGTTATTGAGATTCTGGCAAGTATCCCGAGTGTTGTCTACGGTTTTTTTGGATTAGTTGTGGTTGTACCTTGGATTCGTACAGCATTTAATCTCGATACTGGCGAAAGTGGTTTTGCAGGTGCAGTAGTATTGGCACTGATGATCATACCGACAGTTGTCTCGATTTCAGAGGATGCACTCAATGGAGTATCGCAGTCATTGCGTCATGCCAGCCTTGCCTTAGGAGCTACGAAGTGGCAAACCATTGCCAAAGTGGTGATCCCTTCAAGTTTATCGGGCATTATCACTGCCATAATGTTAGGCGTGGGCCGAGCAATTGGCGAAACCATGGCCGTGTTGATGGTCACAGGGAATGCAGCAGTCATTCCCGACGGCATACTCACCTCGTTGCGAACACTTACAGCAACCATCGCGGCCGAACTCGGAGAAGCT
>JAUHYX010000172.1 GCA_030426285.1 bacterium | reverse complement strand
TGCAGCGATTTTTTCACTGAAGTTCAAAACGCCTTTCTCCACGGTGTAATCGTTGTACACTTCTACTTCCATGCCAACTTCCAAGTCGGCAGAATTCATGAATTCGTTGCGCGGAATAATCCCCTCTGACTTAAAGCCAATATCAACGGCAACGTCATCTTTGTCGAGAGCAACGATAGTACCATTTACGACTACGTTCTCTTCAATAGTACCAAGCGTCTTTTCAAACATTTCGGCAAACGCTGCACCTGAACCCGCTACTTCAAAATCATCATCCATGATAGTAGCGACGCTCATTCTGCGCGGCGTTTCAGACGCCTTTGTTGGTGCCGGGGCCTCTGCTACAGCTTCTGCTGTTTCACCGGCTTTTTCTTGTTCAGACATTCAATGTCTCCAAAAAAAGAGTTATTATCGGACTGCCTTCAGCCACACCACAAGGGCTCGGCAATCGCGTGACACATAAAATTTGCGGTGTAGAAAAAGTCTCGCAAAATACAATTATTTTTTGTATTCACCAATTATTGTGGTGTCTACCCTATGAGATTTCAGACAAATAGGTATTGAAAGTGGAAGATTTTGATGCGACAGAAGAGGTCCATTCGGCAATTGAAAAGTTCATCGCTGAACACGGATCGTACCCACAGTCGATTCGGATTTCACTGTCCCTCAAGGAATGGTTAGAAGGTATTACCAGAGAGCAGAATCAATTGTCAGGAGCGACTACAGCACCTGGTTTTTATCGTTCATCAGATTCTTCTAAGGTCGTGAAAGTTGTGGTTGACCCCGATGTAGGAGACTACGAGGTGATTGCCGAATGAGTGTTGATATCAACTCCTCAGGTGAAACAGGTATGGTAGAAGGACGGCTCCTGGCAGTGGAAACATCAGGCACCGCTTGCTCACTTGCTTTGTACCACCATTCGAGTTTGTTGGCCGAGCACACACTGTACATGCGCAACAAACACGACGAATTTTTAGCGGAGAACACTCGTGAACTCCTGCGCCAGTGCGGTGTCTCTGTGCAACATCTCGAGGCTGTTGCTGTTTCGGCTGGTCCGGGCTCATTTACCGGCCTGCGCATTGGTGCTGCGTTTGCAAAAGGACTCTGTTTTGATTCACGCATTCAATTGATTGCAGTTGAAACAACCGCTTCACTAGCACGCGCGGCTGTGCATTGTTTGTTTCCCCACCACACTTCGATCTTGAGTGTTGTTCCAAGTCATCGCGATTTGGTGTATATACAAAACTTTGATCGGAGCGGGACTGCTATGACAGAGGTTCAACTTGTTGCCGCAGATGAAGCAAAAAAGAGAGTATCTGATGAAATGCTTGTTTGTGGTCCAGGAGCGGACGCAATTACGACGACAGAATCTGTTAGTATTCCTGGTCTCAATCGGGTAAATGCACGATTTGTAGGACTTCTTGGTTCTGAACTGTTAGCCAAGCGAATATTCGTACCAGCAGACGAATTTGTGCCTTCGTATCAACAAGAGTTTGAAGTACATACGAAGTAGAAAATCTCATCCCAATGCTGCGCCAACTCAATTGAATTCGTATTTTTGTATGCAATCGGGTCATGGCCATTGAAGAGAACATGGCTCGCATACGAACTTCTCAAACACGAAACAGGTGTACCAATCCATGATTGCACGCTACACGCGTCCCGAGATGGGCGCAATTTGGACTGATGAAAACAGATTTAAGATTTGGCTTGAAATCGAGGTGTTGGCATGTGAAGCGCAAGCTGAACTCGGAGTGATTCCCAAAGAAGCTGCTAAAGAAATTCGTGCGAAAGGCAATTTTGAGGTTGATCGCGTACTTGAAATAGAAGAAACAACTAAGCACGATGTTATTGCATTCTTGACAAATGTTGCCGAGTACGTTGGTCCAAGTAGTCGCTTTGTTCACCAGGGCATGACGTCTTCAGACGTTCTCGACACATGTTTGGCTGTACAACTCAAGCAAGCAGGTGAGTTGCTCATGAAGCAAATGTTGCAACTCAAGCAAGCTCTTGGGAAGCGTGCACTTGAATATAAAGATACCGTTTGTATTGGCCGCTCACATGGTATTCATGCTGAGCCAACCACATTCGGCCTGAAAATGGCATTGTGGTATGAAGAATGTAAACGCAATATTGAGCGCTTGCAGAATGCAATCAAAACTGTTTCTGTTGGGCAAATCAGCGGAGCAGTTGGCACATTCCAACACATTTCTCCAAAAGTAGAAGAATACGTATGCAAGGAACTCGGTTTGGAGCCGGCACCTGTCTCCACACAAGTATTGCAACGGGATCGTCACGCAGACTTCCTGAACACATTGGCCGTGATCGGAACAATGTTAGAGAAAATCGCAACTGAGATTCGTCACCTACAACGCACAGAAGTTCTCGAAGCCGAGGAATATTTCTCAAAAGGTCAGAAGGGCAGCTCGGCTATGCCACACAAACGCAATCCAATTGTGTCGGAACGTCTATGTGGTATTGCACGTTTGTTGCGCGGCAACGCCATGGCTGGACTCGAAAACAATGCCTTGTGGCACGAGCGCGATATTTCCCACTCTAGTGTAGAACGCGTGATATGTCCTGATTCAACAATCATTTTGCACTATGCCCTTTCGATCACGATTCCGATGATTGAGAACTTGCTCGTGTACCCAGACAACATGATGAAGAATTTGAACCTCATGAATGGTCTCATTTTCTCACAAACAGTGCTGTTGGAACTCACGCAACGCGACGTGTCTCGTGAAGACGCCTACGTGATGGTACAGCGCAATGCCATGAAAACTTGGCAGGACCGCACTCCCCTGCTCGACAACCTCAAGGCAGATGATGAACTCACAAAGGTGATCTCACAAGAAGAACTAGAAAAGATTTGCGACTTGAAGCAAGCAACACGTAATGTAGACTACATCTTTAAGCGCACCGGCTTGTTGTAAGACAACATACTGGTAGAAAAACAAAAGGGAGATCGTGATTCACGGCCTCCCTTTTTGTTTTAACCGGTCTAGCTAGATTCAATTCTTGCCGAGTTGTCGGCGAATTTGTCAATTCTAGAAACCTTCATATTTGCTATTGATGCAAACAATGTGCTTTTGAAAATAATTAGGAAATATCTTACCGCATGGTCTGTCCATTGTACACTAGAGAATTGACCGACCTTGTTCAAGAAATCTACTCCCCATCCAGAGAACATGAGAAATGAGAACAACTCAAGCAAAGGTAGCATGAGCAAAAGCATGAGGATTTCTAAAGGTCTGTTCTTGATTCGATTGAACAACACCAAGACTAGTAAGAGAAATATTATCCAAGTTATTGGAATAAAGGCTACAGACTCAAAGCCGACGTTAAAAATAAGGGCAACTTCAAATGTTAGAATTGCGACAGGATCAAAAACAAGCCATTTCAACGCTCCTGCAAGAACGAGATCAGAAACTCCATAAACAAGCGAAGACGCCGCAAAAGCAACGAAAAATTGTCTTGTTAGCCATCGACGCATAACTCTCAACTTAAATTCCCAAGATTTTCAGAAGAGGTGACATTCAAACGTATCCACAGTTTAGTTCTTAACATTGTTGGCCTATGCCAAACAAACAACTCACTACGACTCGACATGTAAGATTCGTTACTCAGTGAGAAATTGCCCAGCAGACAATCGTAGTAAAAGATTGGGCTGATGTACGCACAACGGGATTGACCACGCGAAAACTGGTGTCGCCACGATCATCCTCACTATTAATGAGAAACTCACAATCGCCAAACACAAGCATCAAGTTCCTAGCGAGCAATTTCACTGGCAATCCCCAAAAGAAGAAGTCATATAAGGTCTTCTGCTCGACTACCTCACATCAGATGCAGAACCCACAAAAGAGATCTCCGCTGAAGACTTTGAAAGAATGTTCGACTTAAAGCAAGCTACATGTGTTCTATCTGGACTTTGAGAATCTGTCACCAAAAATATCGGACATTCATTTTGATGGATAACTATCTGCTTGTTTTATTCAGATCCAGCCAGTTTTTAGCCTCTTCTAATAAGTGATCTTCAAATTTCCTTTTTTGTTCGTGAAGGGGTAGCTCATTGTAGTATAGTAACATTCCTCCATCGTGAAAGTCTTGAAGTTCACGATACCAAGTGTATAGATGTTGTAATCCAAGTTCTTCACCTACCACTTCTTTTTTCAATTCAGGAAATGATTCGATCCATTCATTTGAAAGGCGAATTTCCAAATCTATCTGAGTCATTACATCATATGCTTTGCTTGGTTCATCGACCGCCATTGACAAATAATATGCAATAACGGTATATGCTGCCTCAATTTTGTTCGGAAGGTCGATTCCAACCTCCGCTAACATTCGGTCAAAATACGCTTGCAATTCAAACGCATTGTCATTTTTATGCATCCCTGCCAATATAAACAGTGAGTCAGATTCGATACCTTCTTTCAATCCGCTCATTGCTATATCTGGCAACTGACCTGGAGTCCTATTGCCGAGAACATAGTCTGCAATTTTTTCTATAAAATTCACTTTTTGTGCACCTAGAAAGTAGCCACAATGCTCGCCACAGGATAGTTCATTTACTTCTTGGTGGGTTATTTGTCCTAGCAAAGAAAATTAGTGTTAATCGTCGACGACCAATTAGCATGTGTTCGCTATTAAAAAACCAAGTCGTGGGGTTACCTTAAACTATTTCTATCAGCTGGCCACTCTATCTCTTTCAAATTTGACCTAAGTAAGCCATAGGTTTGAATCTATTCTCCACCACTATTAAGTCGTCGATGAGAGACAAACACACATCTAGATCTCTATAACAAAATGGAGCATCAGTTTTAATAGATTCATTCCCAATTTGCATTGGGATATATATCTGTTCTCTCAATTTGTCATAATCATATTTTTTTGAATGCAGTTTTGCTTCTGATCTCGACATAGTCCGTCCAGTCCCGTGACACATTGAATTGTAAACCTCACTTACTTTTGTCGTTCCTCTCACTAGAACGATATCTCCAATCATATTTGAGGGAATTACTGTCAACTCTCCTGGATTCAGTTTTGACGCTCCTTTTCTGATAATCACAGAGTCTTCTTGAATTTCAAAGTGATTATGGTTCTTATCGAGAACAATCTCCGTTTCACCAAAATGCTTCTCAACGATGCTTAAAACAGCCGATCTGTTCGCTTCAGCCCAATCACAGACCTCCAAAAATTTCGAGTCGAAATGATGTGGTTCATCGATCAAATGATCTACTAGTTTTGATTCGTTTCTAGAACCTGTATGAATGAGAAAGTAGAGTGAATCATCATGATAGGATTCAACTGCATCTAAAAAATGATTGCCGGAGCCTAAATCGCCTAATTTACCTTTGTTCTTTTTAAGATCTTGGTAAATAAGATCCCATTTAGCTTCGTCGAAATCTGATTTCTTTAATTTAGACTTTGCCAGCAACATCCCACAACCGCAATCCGAAACTGCGAATTTCCGCCAGTCTTCTTGCTTAGTTTTAACCACCGTTCCAGTCGGAAGCGGTGATTTACCTGGGCAGGCATCTGGAAAGAAGATTATTTCTTCAGCATTTAATCCACTTGGAATCCAGTTATATAATTTGTACGGCGGTTCGGCCGAGTAATTTTTAATATTCATCTTAATACATTTTCTCTGATCTATGCAATTCCGCTCTCAAAAGACTGGAAATGCCCCTATACCACACGTTAATCTGCTAAAAACAGTTTAGTTTAGTTTTTGTGTACTCTCGCTTTTCCAAAAGTTCACGAAAGGAACATCCTTTCGTGAGAAGGTTTTGCTTTTGGCGGCTGTCGTCGGTCTTCTATTTGGACTATTGGGGTTTCAGGGTTATCAAATTCGCGGCTCTCAATCGAATAAAGGAGGCCACTTTTTTGAACTGAGTCAACCAACTGTCCGCCGTAGATGTCTCCTAGAACATAAACATAGGTTGATATTGTTGCATTATCGTACTTTGTGAGTTGTTTGTCGGTGTCGATACAAGTAATGGTTCCTAGTTGGCCAAGTGGAAGGATTCACGTGAAGCTTTCTTCTTCTTCTATCGGGAACTGTACAGAAAGGTAACTCGCCCCTCCATATGCCTCTGTCATACCTAGTGAAACAGAAGAAAAACTGCTACTTTTGTTTCGTGTACCCATCGATTTCCCACAGCCAAAGGCCAAATCTCGTCCACCTTTCTGGTTCAAGTACCGGATCACCGGTTGGATCTGGGTCTCCCGAACTTGGCCCTACAGGAATAACACCACGGAAGCTAGTGTCTTCACTATACTCTTTCACATGAAATCAGAAATTCAGAAACGCACAACACAACAACAGTTTTTTTAGCAAGCAATTGCATTGGCAACCTCAAAAAGAAGAAAAGATACTGATTATTTTGTGAGTTGAAGGCACTTGCACCACAAAAAGTAGAAGTTGCGCGAAAGGCTAATGGACACAAGAGACCGAATGGACCGAATGAAAGATAGTTCGCTGAGCCGCCGCCTTGAGCCTGTCGAAAGGGTGTCGAAGCGAGCGTAACCCTGAGGAAACGCCCTCTCCCCCACATATCTCGTTCGCACCTGGCCGAAGTAATCTACACTAAACTTCTTCCAAACACTCTCTAATACCCCGCAACCGGAATCACTATGGCGCCAATTCTCACAAAAACATGTCTCTCGCGAAATGCACGACGTGGAATGGAGAATTCTGAGTCCTGAACTGTTGTGCGGTATAGTAGCTGCCCCAACATATTGTACACTTCAACACGTCCCAATTCAGAACCACAATTAGACGATATTTTCCAATCAGATGTGATTAAATATTCACAATCTGCTGAGTCGTTAGGCTCCTCGCCTGGTTCTTCTTTTGGTTCATCTTCTGAACCACGAACAACGTTTGGTGTAGTGTTGTAAAACAAAAACGCTCCTACATTGATTTTAGTCACTAACAAGTCGAGGTCGTAGTCGTTGTCAAAGTCAACTGCTTGAATATCGTCAATGGAATCGAGAAGCCATTCTTTCAGGGGCAAATCGAGATCAATTGCATGAAAATTGCTTTTGTGGAAAACGTCACCACCGTAATAAGTGTACACAGAGTTGTCTCGTGACAACAACAGATTGAGTTTGCCATCTCCGTTAAAATCAACAGCCGAATGAAACAGCCACGGTTCTTCCAATATCCAGATACGGTCTTCAAACACATTTGGAGAGCTTTGATACTGAACGTATACGTTGCCAGTAGATTCCTGGTTCGCACGTCTTACGATACGAGTGGACAGAAGATCTTTTAGTCCATCACCATCGACATCGAATGCGAAGTGAGGGTGTTTTTCATAATCTGAGGCGTTTAGTGTAGGCACATATGTTTTTTTGTAAAAAGAAGACACTTCGTTCCAACCATATCCCCACACGTAGTCAGTACGTCCGTTTCTGTTGATGTCTTGCCTGTGTTTAGCTGATGTCGCACCATTGCGCAAAACTGTATAATTGCAGTTTTGATCAGACAACATTTCCAACTGAAGGCCACTTGCCAAGCCAAAAATCAGCGGTATTTCCAAATTGCCATTTAGGTTGAGGTCGACGATTTGACTCTCAGATACGCACACAGAGTTCGACTGAGATAAGACACAATAGCTTTGATCAAAAAGTGAAGCCCAGTCGTCTCTTCGGAATACAGAAAATGGTCTCGCACCTCACTTCTTGGGGACAGTGAAATCAGATCTACAAACGTATCGCCATTGAGGTATTGCGCGCTAAATGTTGCGTCTAAGCCTGTTGCAACCATTACTATTGAAGAACTAAAAGAGAGTGGTTCAGTTGTTCGAACGTCACAGGCACCTACATAGGAGCTAAAATGACCAACAAACGAAGTGAAGTCGTCGATAACAAATGTGGGTAAAATCAACTCAATAGTCTCGCCCGGCAAAGGGTCGAATATAACTTCAATTGACAGTACGCTATCGGACATTTCTTCTACAACAAATCCATGCAGAATACTTCCGCGAATGCTTGAACGAATGTCAATTTCAGTTGTGTCGACCAAGTGT
>JAUHYX010000171.1 GCA_030426285.1 bacterium | reverse complement strand
GCATTTCACCTGTGAGCAACAAGTAAAACACGTCTTCAGGAAGCGCGTTCGTGAGGTCGTTAATCGGAATATTGCGGATTTTCAAGCCTTCTTGAGGAGACACCGTAGATGTGTCACACAACAAGCCGGGAAGACCGCGCATACCACCGAGTACATGTGAAACTTTTGTTTCGCCTATCTGTACATCACCGTGTTCTTTGGCGAGAGATTTAAGTTCGGTGCGACGCTCTTCAGCAAATGCCGAGAGCTTGTCTTTCAGAATTCCCATAGGTGTTTTATTCCTCAAACAGTTGGAGTGAGACTTCTCAGTTTATATTTCGGTTGTATTCAATACGGTTTAACGATGAGAATAACAAAAGTAACAATCGCGACGGATATTGAAAAATCCAAGGGACTTTTCTTTATATTGGTTGTTGAATCTCACTGCTTCACAGACGATTAACTCATGAAAAAAGTACTTTTCATTCTCTTGTTATTGTGCGTTGCCGCATGCGGATACAGTTACGTTTCCCTTAATGCTGAAGTGGCTATCCCGGGCAGTACAGAGTCCATCTCTGTGGAGATTCCCGATGGTGCAAGTGTTGACGACGCTGTTGCCGTGATGCAAGAAACTGGGCTGGTTGAGGATGTTTGGGTGGTACGGCTGTACGCTAAACTGTATGCCCACAATACAAAGAAACATATCCACAAAGGGACATTTGCCATCCACGAAGATATGAAGGTGTACGAGGCAGTTGAATTCTTCTTCGAACCTGGGGTTGCTCAAACGATAAATATTACAATTCCCGAGGGACTTTCCTTGTTGCGTATGGTTCCTGTTGTGGCTGCCGCAATGAATCTGCCGCAAGATTCAGTTTCAGATGTGCTGCTGTCAAAGAAGCTTGCAGCTAAGGTTGGTGCGACTACACACTTGGAAGGCTATCTACTTCCAGAAACATACAATGTGTATGCGTTTGACGGCGTTGAGCAACTTGCCCAACGCATGTACGATTCTCATTCTCGGTTTTGGGATGAAATAAAAGAAGCCGCAAAGAAGGTAAATCTCACGCAGCACCAAGTAATAACTCTGGCGTCCATTATTGAGGCCGAGACTCCTGTTCCAGATGAAATGCCACGCGTAAGCGGTGTGTACCACAATCGACTCAAATCGGGAATGCTGCTGCAAGCTGATCCAACTGTTCAATATGCTTTGGGAGATGTAAAAAAGCGTTTGACATATGACGATTTGGAGATCGACAATCCTTATAACACCTACAGGTTTGCGGGGTTGCCACCAGGGCCAATCAACAACCCGGGCAAGGCAGCTCTTAGAGCGGCAGTTAACCCCGAACAGCACAAGTTCTACTACTTTGTTGCGCGAGGGGATGGTACCAACCTGCATACATTTAGTCGAACAAATGTTGAGCACAATCGCGCTGTTCAACAGTATCGCTTGAATCGCAACCGCTAATTACCGCTGCAAAACACTACTGAATTGTATGTGTTCCTTGCTGCCCCCGCGCGGTTACCAACTGCAACTGAGTACCTGCTTCTACTCCCGCGAGAATAAATGTTTGGATTATGGCATGTGTGCTCGAATCAAATTCAATGCTTCCTGTCAACTCCTGTATCGACACCCCAGGTGCAGAAACTGTCACTCGATTAGGCAGCTGCTGAAAAACGCCGTACGATCGCGTTTTGACGATATAGTCGCCGTTTGACTGTTGCGCTGAGATTACTTCAGGTCTTGGGTATGTACGGATTGGAATGCTGTACACAACTCCGTACGCCTTGCCATCCACTTCACGCTTTAACAACACTTCCGAGCCGACGTCTTTCTCGTCGACGCTCAGGTCGAACGTCGCACCATTTGAGGAATTGTACACAACTTCGCCGTTGATAAAACAGGTGGTGAGAATGGACAAACCAGCAACATTGTTGGGGAAACCTGGGTCCATAGTGTAAACGATGTCGGGAAACATGAAATCTGGGAGCAACGGTTCGCGCACATTTGAAGAACTGACAGTGAAGTTCACCGCAGTTTTGAACCCTTCTGCATCTGTGATTGAAACTGATACTTGCGCCTGACCTGAACCTTTTGCAACGCCGTGAACGCGAATCTGATTTGAGGCAACTTTACTGAAGCTTGTGTTTGGCGAATCGGATCGCAGCTTGATATCGTAGGCGGTCGAAAGTTGCTTTGAAAAGGTGATTGTGTTCTCCCACTGCTGGCCGTCCAAAACCTGTAAATAGGGAGTGTAAGAGGTCACAGCAAAAGGAGCTTCAGGCTGCATGAGAACAGTGTCAACACTAGAATTGTACACCGTATCGGTAATACGCCCGTCTGCTACGATACGCGCCGAACTCACTCTGTCAACACTATAGCTCAACAGAATTGTCACACTGTCGCGAACCCGTAAGCCGCGCTCAATGTAGTTGTTGATCTCGGCAGCTTGTTGTGAGTTTTTCAAGCGAGACGGGATTTCGGGCATTGCCTCCACAGAGACCACCACTTGCAACAATTCGTCTGTGGTCGTTGCAGGCGAAGGGTTCCACCGCAATCTTAGTTCTGTTCCTGAAACCTTCGTAAGTGAGATATCTGGCGTGACTTCCGCCTGATCATCTACTCTACCAACGAGCTGTTGATCGGTTCCGCCTCGAACATTGCGCACCGCGTATGACACTTCTGCAGCATGTACCTGCGCACTGAAGTAAATACTGCTCGTAGCATTAATGTCTGCGAAAAATGAAGTGTCATCTGTCTGAATTGCGCGCGCACTGAGGAGGCCATCAGATGCTTTGAGTTCAAATTCGCTCGATAGCAAGGCCTCTATCAAGCGCAGATCTGCCGGTCCTTTGCTCTCGCGCTTATCTGGAAGAAGTAGCACAATGGCGAGAATGTACAAAACGAAATACAGATTGCTGAGTCGTAAACCCTTTGCACCCATTCTTACGCACCTTGAGCTGAGTCTTGGGCAGTTTGTACGCGGGCTGCCGTTTGCAACATGTCTTCGAGTTGGGCACGCACCTGCAACCTAACTTCGCGATCTTTTATGTCGTCTGTAGCCTTAACGAGTTGAATGACAGTTGTTTGCAGATTGCGTAGTGACTCGGTAGTTGAATGCATGACCTCGAGCATTTCCGAAGGAGGACTCGTGGCAGCCGTGGCCGCTCGCGACATTTCATTTACTGACGCAATGAGTTCATCCATACGTTGTTGAATGCCGCCTAGCGCTTGTGTGACAGTATCTACCTGCATGGAAAACCCTGCGTAATCAGCTGAAATTTCACCGACTTCTCGTACCAATTGCTGGATTTCAGATTCCGTGTCAACAGGTTTGTGAGCGTAGTCAGGCGGTGAAAACATGCCGACAACAAACAGCAGTCCTAAGAGTGCGGCTTCGAGAATAACTGCACCGACAACGAGCGGCTCAGAAACGCTTTCTGTAAAGCGGTACAAGCCCACAATGGTCAACAAAACAGCCGCACCGAAGTACACCAACGAGTGGATTGAGGACAGATAGTGTTTGTACACAATTTCTTGCATGAACAGCGACAAACCACGAAAGAAGCCCAATGGGTGCTGAACGCTAGTTTCAGTTTTGAGCAATGCTGCAATAGGAAGCGAGCCCGTGCAAACTCGTAACATAGTAGCGAGAAGTGACAATGTGCCAGTTCGCTCCAACACACTAAAGTACACGCGCTGCAACGCTTCGCGTCCGGAAAAAGTAGACAAAGTTGTTAGTTGTTCCATTCAGATCTCCTCAGCGTGCTGCACATGCAACAGCTTGAACTACGAACGCATGCGAATCAGGTTGAGACTTCCTACGACAAGGAAAAGTCCGTTTGCAAGCCAAGCGGAAAGCATTGGGGGAAACTCAGCTTCAATGCCCAAAGCTTGCCCGACTTTCAAGAAAGCAAGATACACAAAGGTGACTAACATGGCCGAAGTAATCTCTAGGGCGAGGCCTTTCTTGCGCTTATTACTTGAAAAAGGCGCGCCAAAAAGAATCACGATAAAATTCGCAAAAGGAAGTGCGTATTCTCCGTAATAGTTTACGAGTTGTTTGTCAATATTTTTACCGCCTTGTTCGCTTAGACGCAGATACTCGCGCAATTCATCAAATGTTAGTTCTGCTGTGTTTTTACGCAGCTGCAGCAAGTCTCCAGGGGAGACGCTTAACTCTAGCGAAAGTGAATCCTGCGTCACAACCGAGTGCGATAATCCAAATTGCTGCGTTACAACCCCCAACAACACCCATTGTTGTTGTGTAGAATCAAATGTAAAGCTCTCCGCCCGAATACGCTCCTGAAGTCTTGGATGATTGCCAGTAGAGAAAGACTCGAGTACAAGTTCAGTGCCTGTGTTCTTGAGTGAATTGTAGTATTTGATATACAAATTTTGATTGGGTGCAGCACGAAAATAGTCACTGTGAAGTGTAACGAGCGAGCGGCCTTTGTTGAGGTGTTCCTGTTCTATTTTCATTTTAGCTGATACTGCTCGTGGCACAACCCAGCCATTGAAATAGAGTTGTCCAAAACTCAGAATGAGCCCGCAACACAGCAAAGGAAACACATAGCGATACAATGACATACCAGCGGCCTTCATTGCTGTCAATTCATGCGTGTTTACAAGTCGACCAGTTGTGAAAAGGCCAGCTAAAAGCAGCGAAACAGGAGAGAGTAGTTTAACGATTTCCGGTAGAAAACTCACGTAGTACAAGAGCACAACATCAGTAGGAGTGCCATTGTCAATGAACGTTCCGATTTTCTCAATGAGATTCACAACAATGAACACAACACAGAGAGCGAGAACACTGAATACATATGTGCTGAGAAAAGACTTGAGAATATAGCGGTCAAGCCTATGCACGAGACACTCTACCGGCCGTTGTAACAGTAGTGAACAACGCGATACATGAGCCTACAGCCCAAGTTACCCCACCAGCTACGTACACGATGAGATCCGGAAGCTCTCGAATAAATTGCAGATCCTGCCCCAGATACCAAGCCATCCCAACAAGTACGCCTGCCCCAAAAAGGGTTCCAACGAAGACACACAAAGAGCTGAACAAAAAGTAAGGTGTGGCAATGAACCAGCGCGACGCACCATTGAGTGACAACGTGCGTGCCTCGGATCGTGTTAAGCCAGTATTTGACTTGATAATAGCACTGAGTATCACAAGAAAAATCACGAGTACTACGCTGCCGGCAAGCACGGCAAAAACACTCTGGCGATGGAGCTGCTCTTCAACAGCTTTTACAAATGTTGACCTATACCATGCATCGTCAACGTTTTCGAGTGTTCGAAACTGTTCAACAACCCGTTTCATAGCTTGTTCGTTGTGGTAGGCTTCATCTAACCACACAGAGATAGAGGCCGGAAAAGGGTTTTCGTTTAACAACTCGTCAGAAGGCAAATCGTGCTTCGTAAAAAACGCATTCCACGCATCTTCTTGCCACACGATGTCTACGGAATCTACAGCAGGCATCGACATTATTTTGGCACGAGTTGAAAGCACTTCTGTACTGTCAGCGCCTTTCTCCATAAAGACATTTACGACAATCTTGTCGGTCAATCTCGACCGATCCATATCGCTTGTATATAAACCGGTCAATGTTACTCCGGCTCCGGCCGTAGCAATCATTACAACAAACAACATTGAAAACAGCGCGCGCTTTTGACGACCAAACAATCTCATGGTTTGCGCTATCTGATAGGATACATTCACCTATGTGTTCTCCTCATATACATGGATCAATGCACAGGAACCGTTCTAGGAGTGTTTGCTACCCTCTAGAGCTGTAGTCTTTGCTGCAAAAGACGCTGTGCTTGGAACAGTTTTCCTATTCACAATGGCAATTTAAGATTCTCGGCAACAGTAGGCCAACTATCTCTTATTTCGCGATCGCAACCAAGCGAGCGTATCGGGTATGGCGCGAAAGACGTCGGCTGGAGAAAGTTGAATGGTTTGCGCGGCGAACATCCAGCCTGAAACAGCGAGGCAGGCAGCAAAGAAGAACTGTCCTAGTGCGACCTGATTCTCGAAATGCATGACGCCAATCAGGATTTGAGAGCCGAGCCCGATGACTGTTGCAATCACAAACGTCTTGAGTAGTCGCCTCGTTGCACCTGCCGCTACCATCAACGTAACGAGCATTGTGAACGGAAGAATGAGTGTGGTAGGCAACAGCCAATACAAGTGGTCAAGTGCGAGTAAAAATTTTGCCGGCAACCACAGTTCAACGATTGGCTTGGCGCCAATCAAAATCGCCGCGCAAACGAATGTGATCCCTAGGAATAGGAAGCTAATCATTTTGGTTGTCATCGCATGCAATTCAGACAGTCGTCCTTGCTGATACAGGCGAACCGAGCCCGGGAAAAATAGTGAACGAACAGCGTCTACACCTTGGTCCAGAATGCGATACATGCGCTTCGCCATATCATAATTGCCAACAATTGCTGAACCAAAAAAGGCCTCGACAATAAACACATCAAGCACTTTTACAGCATTGTTCAGAGAGCTGGAGCCGAGCTGGTCCAAGCCAAATTGCAGCCATGTTTTGAACGCAAGAGTGCCCTGACCTTTTCGCAATGAAAACTCGCGGCGCGCAAGCCAGATTCCAACGATTGAGGAAAACAACATTGCTGAAATATTGATCAGCAGCAAGTCTTCAACGGTCTGAAAACCAATCGCACTTTGGTACCACAGTGTAAGTGCGAGCATTGAACCCATCCAGCATAGATTGAGTACAAAAACAGCTTTTATTCGGATGTCTCGATACAACAGGTTCAGAGCATATGTTCGCGGAATAGCTGCGACAGAGAACAGAGGTAGATACCAAATG
Organism: bacterium; assembly: GCA_030426285.1. Lineage (GTDB taxonomy): Bacteria > Bacteroidota > Ignavibacteria > Kapaibacteriales > UBA7675 > JAUHYX01. The sequence goes on along the minus strand of JAUHYX010000171.1, from coordinate 1,218 downwards.
ACGCTAGCGAAATCTATACTTACTATTGTTGGAAACAGCGAACACACAGTTGCTGCCAGGACACTCAGCCCCATCACAAAGAAGGTATGCATACTGAGCGAATACCTGTTCACAAGACCGCGATCTTCCACAACAGCCCCAAATTTTGTGACTGCCTGAAGCGCAAACCCGTCACTAGCTGAGAACAAAAACGTGTGCAGCCCCAAAAGCAGGGCAAACGTTCCCCAGACGGTTTCATCAACAGACGCGTATTGCGTCATTTGCGCAACAGCAGCTAGCACGAACAGTGCTTTGTCTGCAACTGACCACGACAATTTGTTGAGATGATCTGTTATTCGCATCTGTTGGGTCTACAGTTTGACAATTGTTTGTGTGACAGTTGTGTGATGGGACATGACGACCACGTAAAGTCCTGCAGGGAGATTGGCTATTGAGAGGCTGTGAGAAGAGTGTCCACTTGCGACTTCGACGGACATCGACTTAACCGTGTTCCCAGTAGAGGGCTGAATGAAAACTATGTCTATTGACGTTACCTCGCCAGAATTTGTGGTCTCAAAGCGCATTTCTTCGCTCGCAACACTTGGCGCGAGCAAAGAGGCGAAAATGCGGCGGTCAACAACGTCGCCAGACAAAAGCATATTACATGTTCCAACACCTTGTAAAACATTGCGTTCTGGTATCCCTGCAAATGTGTAGAGGATATCTCTACAACCATTTTTTACCGTGAGAATATCACTGGTTTCTCGGTTTCCGAGTGGTAAAAACGTGTATACAACGGTTGCTGTAGACTGCGCCTGCACTGTGAGTGGAAACTGAGAAGGAGGAACCGAGAATTCAACATTGGCTGCGAACTGTACATCTTCTAATTGCAATTCCACGTCTGTTTGGCTTTCGTTTCGCAGCAAGAACTGCCCTGACACAGGATGTGAGGCATGTCCGCCACGAATTGTATATACACCCGATGTATGCTCTACTATGTTTAGCGGTGCTGGTAGTACTTGGATGCGGACGGATTCAGATGTGCTGTGACATCCGAGAGCATTGAATCCCGTTACTGTATAGTTGCCACTTGATGTAACCGCAATAGAGGCAGTTGTAGCACCATTGCTCCAAACAATACGCTCGTACGAAGCTGCTAGAGTAGAAAGTTCTACGGATTCCCCGAAACAAAGCACAGTGCGTCGGGAGAGGTTTTGAATAAAGGGACGGGGAGGAGAG
>JAUHYX010000347.1 GCA_030426285.1 bacterium | reverse complement strand
CGAAGCCGAGTTGGTAGAACCGGGACTTATCTCTCAATCTCAGTTTCTCAGCGGATATGGCGCAGCTCAACTTGTACCAGGACCTATGTTTTCCCTATCTGCTTTTATTGGTGCTGTGGCTCCAACTGTTCACCCATGGATTGGTGGACTGCTGTGCCTTGTAGCTGTATACCTCCCGTCGTTTCTATTGTTGAGTGCAACGCTTCCATTTATTCACACCCTTCGTCAGCGGCCGTGGTTGCGCAATGGACTCACGGCAGTCAACGCTGCTGTGGTAGGCTTGCTAGCAGAAGCAGCCTACTCACATTTGTTTGTGCACTGCGCATCCAATCTTGTGGACGCCGGCATAGCTGTTGCAGGGTTGATTGCAATGTTTGTTTTTCGAGTCAACTTGTGGATAGTCGCTCCACTAGTAGTTGCGTATGGCATCGCCACGAATTAGGACATTTGGGCTAGAACACCACAAATGCGCTACACTGCAATGCCAGATATTTCCCACAGCGTTTCGTTTGATTCTTGAAATTCTAGTAGAGGCAGATTATTTCTGACAATACAGTGCTTTATCAACACTTCCACTACTTCTGCCCGTAATGCCATGTTGTTTCCACTATATGGATCTGTTGGCGCTACTAAGAGAGAGGCAACTTCGTATCCCTCTTCACACGGCGCAAACTCTACGGCATAGGCGCAGAACCCTGTCCAACTGTGATGCAAATACAGAGTATTGTTTTCCATGTATGCGAACCATCTGTCACCGATTTTGTCAGGAATAAACCCAATTCTTAGGGCTTTCATTTCTTTTGCTGTCAACTTCATTTCCATTGGCACGTGAATGGCATGGGAGTTCATCGAGTCGGCTTTCCAATCGCTTCGTTGTGCAGTTCTGATCGTTTTCATGTCTCTTCCTTTGTCTTTTCGTTTACTTCTTTGCTGCTGTACACTGCAACATAACTGTGCCTAGTGACAACCCTATGTCAGGAGCAACTGAGAAAAATCTGAACTAGTCGATAAAAAAGTGAGTCATCCGTACAATCTGGTATTGTATGGTGACTCGGAACATCGTACTTTTGGTTCGTGAAAAAGACTATTGCAATATTATCCTTGTTCCTCCACATTATATGTGCTGCCACACTGTCTGTATCGGCTCACTACTGTGGGGCAGAAGTTTCGGATGTAGCTATCGGACACGGCAGCACTGAAGGCTGTGGTATGGAAAATGGCGAGTGTACGAACGACGAATCTTCAATTGACGAACAATGTTGCAAAGATACTTCTGTTGATTATGCAAGTGAAGACTCCGTGACGAAGCTACACGAGTACAAAGCACTTGCAGTGGTGATTCTCAACATATTTGCTGATGCGCTTGTTATGCATGCAGAATCACAATCCACAACACCACTTAGCTCAATAGAGATTCCGCCGCCTCACCTGCACTCACACGACGTTGTGTTTACACAGTGTTTTCTTATTTAGACGCTGCTCTCACCCCGATACCGTCGCCTAATTAGAGCGACTCCCATTTCTTCAACACAACTCAATTCAACGATATGCAGCGCATTATTGCTTTCTGCATTGAGCACAAGTATGTGACATTGTTATGTGCTGTTTTGCTCATTGCATGGGGAATATCAAGCTCCCCATTCGATATCGCTATCAACGGAATACCGCGAGATCCAGTTGC
>JAUHYX010000170.1 GCA_030426285.1 bacterium | reverse complement strand
TCACAATGAAACGAAACAATTGTAGAGACGGGGCGTGCCCCGTCTCCCGTCGGTTTGCGCCCCGTCTCGGTTTGATACGTTGAATATTGGTTTGCAGATTTTTCATGAGACGCGGCACGCCGCGTCTCTACACATAGAATGTTTTTTGTCATTTTTGATTCGTTGTAGGAATCACCGCGCAGCGGTGAAATGTAGTAGCCCAGGGTGAGCGAGCCCCGCGAGCGTAACCCTGGGTATGAGTCCCACGTATATCCTCACTCTCGTTCGTACCGCATAGGGGGACTACCCATAGACAATCATCACATTCTGTAACTCGAATGCACTCCATGTGTTCGGCTAGTATGTTTGCTCAATACTACAACACACATGTCATGCTGAACTCTGTTACATCCTACTATTGGTTACTCGTATTGTTGTTGCTGTTCCCCTGCCACATGTCGCTCTCACAAGTTATTGATGCCGACTTTGAGCGAATAGAGATTCCCCGGCACTTAAGACTCTATGACCTCGTAGAAACTCAGTGCGGTACAATATTAGGTTACAATAGCGGGCAGATTTATCGCTTCCGTAGTGATTTGCAAACGTATGACTCATTGTTCGAGACTCCAAAAACAGTGATTCGGATGATGCATTTCGATAGACTTCGAAACGAATTGTTCATATCAACGGACTCCTGTTTGTTGTCTTCGCTGGATTGCGGAGAATCTTGGAGTGAAATTGATTTAAGGGACAAGGGATTGGATAGCCCGACAAGTATGAGAGTGATGCAAGACGGAACACTAGTGTTGGCGAGACTGAACAAAGGTATACATTTTTCGAATGATAGAGTCAATTGGAAGAAAGTATGTTTTGACCAGTTTCACGAGATTCAGGCAATAGACGTCAACTCAAGTGGTGACCTTTTTGTCAATGGAATTAGCTCGCCCGTTTTGTATAAGTACGATCATATCCAAGATTCTTGTATTATGACTGACACCTGGCTCAAAGAAGACTGCGAAATTGTCCCAATACCTGAATATCTACACTTTGTAACTGATGATCATATTATAGCTTATCTTGAATTCGGCGACGCTATGGAGTCGAGAGATGGAGGAGAAACTTGGGAGTGTTTTACATATGGCGATCAAGTTCTTTATTTCAAGGATGTACAGGAACTTGGCGGATCGCTCCAACTTGCCGCTTTCAATTCAACAATTCCAGATGTTAACCTTGGGTTTTCGAGAAATCAGTTCAGGGAGATGATTAGGTTGCGTAGCCCCGTAGTAGGTGACAGCCCTAAATCTGTGCTCCTTGATAGTGACTTTCGAATTTGGGTGTCAGGCACAATAGGAAATATAGGAAACCTAGCTCGAAGCACTACAACATTTCATGATGTCGTCGATGTAGAAGTAGAATCGACTATACGTTTCCCTCTAAAAAATGCAACAGTAGATGAAGAATCTATCAATCGGTACTTGGAATACTTAGAAGACCTAGAATTATTCGACTTTCAGGGTCGTCAAATTCCTATTTCTTCTGATTCAGAGGTCGTTCGCACTTTGCAGAATATGCCAAGTGGCCTATACTTTATTACGGCCTACGACCATTTCGGTAATGCTGTTGTGTTGAGATACCACAATTTGTAGATTTACAGCGTACAACACTCGAAGGATCGAGCAGCATGAAAGAACTGTGCGAATTCATGGATGAGAAGGATTTCAGTCTAGGTTTGCACATGATAATGGAAACGTTTGTTGAGAATTACGAACATCAACGAGTTTTGTCTGTGCTTGCTTCAAAGGATAGTACAATAACACTACACATTTTGCTTGAATGATACCCTTACGGGTACGAATCAGGAAGAAAGGGGGGAAGAGGTTGCCTACCCAGGGTTACACTCGCTAGCGCTCGTTCACCTTGGGCTAAGAAACTATGCCCTGGCGGGCATCTATCGTACCCACACACGTATTCACAATGAAACGAAACAAATGTAGAGACGGGGCGTGCCCCGTCTCCCGTGGGAATGCGCTCTGTCTCCCGTGGGTTTGCCCGTCCCCCTCAGAGAATTTGAATGTTGTTGTGCGATTATTCGTGAGACGCGGCACGCCGCGTCTCTACACTTATGAATGCCACGTACATGCCCTTTAAACATCAAGCGCACCGATTCACTAATCCAACATGAACCTCAAGAAATGTAGAGACGGGGCGTGCCCCGTCTCCTGTAGAGAAGTGGAATGTTGTCTTGTGGATACTTCATGAGACGCGGCACGCCGCGTCTCTACGATAGAATGCTTGTTGTAATGTGTGATTCGTTGCGGGCGGAAGTGCACCGATTCACGAAGCCAATCTTGATCGCCAAATTTATAGGAACTGTATACAAAAAAGGCTCCGTGGTAATCACGGAGCCTTGGAGTTTTAATGCGGTTGGATCTTTTCTAGGATGATCTCGGCGACGTCTTTGACAACGACGTCTTCGGATCGGTCTTTGGCTTTGACACCGTCGGTGATCATGGTGCTGCAGAATGGACAGTTCACCGCGATGGTGTTGGCTCCAGTTTCCAAGAGCTCTTCCGTTCGTTCAACATTCACTGGTTTGCCAACTGTTTCTTCCATGAACATACGCGCCCCACCAGCGCCACAACAAAAACCTTTTGAACGGTTGCGCGGATTGGTGATGATTTCCAATCCAGGTACATGCTCAAGCGTTGCGCGCGGCGCTCCGTATTCGTCGTTGTAGCGACCAAGGTAGCAAGAGTCGTGGTACGCAATAGCCTCTTTGGAAACATCGGCACCATGCAAATCCAACTTGCCATTGGCGACTAACTTTTGAATGTATTGGGTGTGGTGAATCACTTCGTAATTGCCACCAAACTGCGGGTAGTCGTTGCTTAACGTGCTAAAGCAGTGTGGACATGTTGCGACGATTGTTTTCACATTGTATCGCTCGAATGTCTCAATGTTGGCTTGTGTCATCATGTCAGCCAAATACTCATTTCCGGCCCTGCGCGCTGAGTCGCCCGTACATTGTTCCTCTGTTCCAAGAATTGCATACTTCACACCGGCGAGATTCATGAGCTCGGCGAATGCGCGCGAAACTTTCTTGGCACGGTCGTCAAAGCTTCCGGCACATCCTACCCAAAACAAGACATCAAAATCCTGTGTCTCAGCCGCAATTGGTACCTCCATGCCTTCTGTCCAATCCGCGCGTTCGGCTTGTGAAAATGCCCAAGGCGAACCGTTGTTTTCCATGTTTGAAAACGCAGGTTGAACTTCCTGAGGGAATTCAGCTTCCATCATAACTTGGGAACGACGCATGCCAACGATGGCCGGAACATGCTCGATCATCACCGGACATTCCTGCATACAAGCCCCGCATGTAGTACATGCCCACAAGGCTTCGGGGTCGATGTAGTCGCCAACGAGCTTTTTATCGAAAACGACTTGTTCTTCTTCTGTCAGCTCTTCGCCATTCTGTTGCTTGAGAATCAGCGGAGCTTTGTCCATTGTACGTTCGTGAATTGAAACAATTATGCCGCGTGGGTCGAGTACTTTGCCAGTTTGGTTGGCCGGACACACACTGGTGCAACGTCCGCAATGCGTACATGTATATCCGTCGAGAATGGTTTTCCAGGAAAAATCTTCTATGTCGTTAACGCCATACTGTTCGAGGTTTTCGTCTTCGAAGTCAATGCGTTCCAGCTGGTTCGCAATTGGTGCTAAGCTGCTGAAGTACACGTTCGGTACCGATGTCAACACATGTAGGTGCTTCGAATACGGCAAGAAATTCATAAAGCCAAGAATGCAGAGAATGTGCAACCACCAGGTAACTGCGAAAACAATCTCGCCACCAGTTCCTACAGGTAGTACGCCTGCCAACATTTCTCCTACAGGACGAACTGCCCAAGAAAAGTCAGTGCCAAGTGCTATGCGTTCTGCATTGGAAATAAGAAGGCTCGTTACAATTGTAAAAATCGTAAGCAGAATCAGATTAGCTTCAAGCGATTCTTCTTTGGAGATCTGCAGGCGTTTCACTTTCATAATGGTTCTGCGATACATAGCGCCGAGAGTTGCCACGATGATAAACAGGCAGAACAGGTCGGTGAGAACTGTCATTGCAGAGTACACCGGTCCGAGAAAATTGAGTGACCAGTCGTGATTCAATCCCTCGAGAATTGCTTCTACCGCTGACCCCAAGAGAATGAGGAAACCCCAAAAAATAGCAGCGTGAATCATGCCCGCTGATTTGTCGCGCAATATTTTCTTCTGACCGATTGCTATAACTAATACCTGCCAGATACGACGCAAGGGTCTGTCGAATCGGTTTTCGTCTTTAGCCACCGAAAGATAGGCTACGAGTCTAGAAGACGACTTTGCAAACAGGCCTGCGGCAACGGCTAGCACAACGAGGAAAATAATGTTCTGAACTTCCATGAACACACTACCGAAACTTGTGATTAACGGGATTCTACGACCCACAAAAGTACGGAACAAACACCCCTGAAACAAACTACCAACTAGCAGTGATGCTTATGCCTCCAATGGCGGGGTTGGGTAGCAAGCGCACACTGAGTGTGTCGTCGACGTCAAATCCGGAAAGATGTGCACCAACATAGGCATCCAGTGCTGAAATAACATACACTACCCCAAGGAACAGAGCGGCTTCGTCGCGCTTGTCGCGGTAGAATTCAGCCCTGCGCTCAAACAATTGGCGATTGGGGTCTGAGTCGTCTAGTTGTGCCAATACCGCGTCGGCATCGTTGCATTGGCTGTTGAAGTCTACAATTCTGTACGTAAAGAATGCAGCAGAACCGAGTGAAATAGGAACCTTCCAGTAGTCTTCATTGTACCACTGACCCCATCCCGGTAGCACTAAACTGCGTACAACGGCTCCCGTAGGACTCTTTGTATTTGTGCTGTCTGCCGCCAATCCGGATACCGAACTCAACCAAATTAGCGCACAAATGCATGCCAGTAGTTTCACGGTATCAAGGCCACACATTCTATTTCAACTAGGGCGTCTTTTGGCAACCGCGAAACCTCCATGGCTGCGCGAGCAGGTTTAGACTCAGAAAAATACTCTTCATAGATACTGTTCACCATCGCATAGTCGTCAAAGCTCGATAAAAACACCGTTGTTTTAACAACATGCGCATAGTCTGACCCGGCTTCGCGCAATACATGTCCCAGATTTTCCAATACAGCACGGGTTTGCGCTTCAATGCCTTCTTGCATCGAGCCACTGATTAGGCCAATTTGACCCGACACAAATAGCAGTGATCCATTTGCAGCTACCCCCTGCGAGTATGGCCCAATAGGAGCAGGCGCTTTGTCTGAGTTTACGATTGTTTTCATGAGTATCTCTAATCCGATTCCCGTTCAATAATGTAGGCTTTTTCGCCAGGACGCAGCATGCCGTATTTCTCCCGCGCAAGTTTTTCTATAAGTGTTGTGTCTGACGTAAGCGATTCGATCTGACGTTGGAGCGAGTCTGTTCGTTGTTGCTCAATTTCCAGCTGTGCTTTGAGGTCGTCGTGTTCGAACTCTAAACTCATGCGTTTGATGAGTCCGTGATCCGTCAAAAGCGCAAACAACAGCACTGGCAAAGCAACAGCCGACGCAAGCATGAGCCTGCGCTTGTTCATGTGCTTCTTTTTGACCTCAACCTCGGCTTTTCTCATACATGCAAGATACCACAATGAACTTGTTGCGTGAAATCAAGGCTGCTAATCCACAACAAAATTGTAGTTTGCATCGGTACAAGCGCCGTAGTAGGCATGTTTTGCAACTCCGTAAAAAAAACTAAATTCCCAGAAGAATACGTTTCACAAAACGTTAACACACCATAGAAACATGGCAGACAGATTTGAAATGCCCCACTGCGAAGACTGTGGCAGTAAGGGGAATAGTATCTTTTGCAGGCTTGTTGGCGTCGATCTCGAAGACGTAAGCACTAGCAAGTCTTGCTCTGTGTACAAACGCGGACAGAGTATTTTTACCGAAGGCAATCGTCCTAACGGTGTTTTCTGCGTGTACAGCGGCAAGGTAAAGGTGTACAAATTGGATCAGGACGGCCGCGAACAAATTACGCGTCTGGCGAAACAGGGTGATATACTCGGGTATCGTTCGCTGATTTCCGGAGATGTGTACTCTGCTTCTGCCGAGCCGTTGGAAGAAGCTAAAATTTGCCATGTGCCGAGCACTGTGTTTTTCGATAAGCTCGAGAACAACAAGACGCTCAGCAAAGCCTTCATGAAGCTGCTGTCTGATGACCTTCGCGTTGCTGAAACACGATTAGCAGATATGGCTCACAAGCCAGTGCGCGAGCGCGTTGCTGAGGCATTGCTAATGTTGGCAGAGATGTATGGGCTTAAAGACGATAAGTCAATCGATGTGAATATGACGCGGCAAGACCTCGCAAATATTGTCGGTACCGCATCTGAGTCAGTCATTCGCTTGCTGTCAGAGTTGAAGAAAGAAGGCTTGATAAGTATTCACGGTCGCAACATCCATATTGAAGATCAGCAGGGGCTTATCAAAGTAGCCAATGTGTTTGACTAAAAGCAAAAAAGGGTGACACAGTCCGTATCACCCTTTCTATTTGATGTATATTTAGCAGCAGACTATTTCTTCTTTTTTCTCTTTCCGCCAGAACTTCCACTGCTCGAGCTAGATGCTTTGCGAGCCTTTGCAACATCTGCGGCTGAAACCGAGCCACCGGCATTGCCAAAGCTATTATAAACATATGTCATCACTGCTGCGATGTCCGAATCTGAGTATTTTGCTGGAATAGGCGTCATCACACCATTGTACTTCTTGCCATTTACTGTTATCGGCCCTTTTAGTCCGTTAATCATAATCTTGGCAAAATCGTCTTTCGAATGCTTCTTCAACCAGTCGCTCTTTGCAAGCGGTGGGTATACTGGTGCGAGACCTTGACCATTTGCTTGGTGGCATGCCAAACAGTACTCTTTGTAAATTGCTTCTCCACGTGCCATCTGCTTGCTGTCGGCAGGTGCCATTGTGAATGCCATTGAAGCTAGTCCAGCAGTTACTGCAATTGCAGTAGTTTTCCATAGTGAGGAGCGTTTCATCGCTGTGTCTCCTGTTCGTGAAGTTGTTTCTGGTACAAACTTCTCAGAAAAATCACTGGCAGAAAATGATTTAAATCACATTGCAATTCACTGAGAGGTTTATCGCTTCATGGTGTGTCGCAACACGAAGATGCAGCCGGCTGATGTGCGTTGAGCACGGGACTAATAAATGGAATATTGAGAGCCATGCCGCGCATAACGAGTACACTGCCAATGAGAAGTGTGGCGATTGGTATGAGCTTGTTCAGTTTTGAGCGCCAGGTTGTGGGCAGTGTTGTTGAAGCCATACTCATGGCGAACATGGCCGGAATTGTACCAACGCCAAAAGCAGCCATGGTGAAGACTCCTTCGACCACTGTTGTTGAATTGAGTGCCAAAGCCAGCGCTATGTACACCATGCCGCAAGGAAGGAGTCCGTTGAGAATGCCTATGCCGTAAAGTGCTGGCATGGATTTACTTCGGAACAGTCGCTGCAGGGGAGAACGAACTCGTTTTGAGATGGCTCCATCGAGTGCTGGGAACAAAGCAAACCCAAATAAGAGATGCAAAGCAAATACAACCATGGCCGCGCCCGAGACAATTGACACCCACTCCTGGAACCCGGTGAGGTCTATGCCAGCACCTAAAAAACCTACAACTACACCTAGCGCCGAATAGGTTGTAACTCTACCGATATTGTATAACGCCCGCCCGCCAATTTTCTGCATAGTACTTGTGCTGCTGTCAGGCAAAGCCAGTGCCAATGGGCCACACATACCAACGCAGTGAAGGTTTGTTACAAGCCCGAGTATGAGTGCTTCAACAATCATTTTTGGACAATGATCCGTTGTTCGTGAATGTGCAGCTTATCGTTTGTTTGCCATGACACGCGAACATTCCATGGTCCAGCTGCGAGTGCGCTGGTGTTCAAAACTACGGAATCCGAGGTCGCTGTAAGGAACTCATCGCGGTCGAGAGAGGCATCGCTCGGTCGTGAGTACGAAACTTGGATATCGCTCCATGCTGGGTTGAT
>JAUHYX010000169.1 GCA_030426285.1 bacterium | reverse complement strand
ATTCCCATTCAAACGATTCACTACCACTGTGAACAGTATTATTTGCCGGGAAGATAGATGCTGTATTCTCAGGAATACCGTTTGCATTAGTCGTCGTTGTGAATGTCCACGCCGATGTCCATTGGCTTATGGAATCGCTACTCAAAGCACGAACACGCCAGAAGTATGTTGTTTCCGTATCTAGTGTCGCAACAAAGCCAGTATCTATTACATGTGTCTCGTGAATTTTCGGACTTAAGAACGTCGAATCATCATCCACTTGAAGTTGGTATCGCGTAGCACCCTCTGACTCAGACCACAATATCTGTGTAATTGAAGAGATAGTATCGGCGGTGTTGGGAGGATAGAGAGGAACAATTCCGAAGTCGTAGTTGGAGACAGACAAGTCGTCCAACAAGATTTCTACATAATTATTCCAACTAACATTGGGGTCAACTCTAATTAGTAGGGTTTCGCCCGCAGCATTTGGTAAAAAGTAGCTACTGTGCGCCCATTCTTCTACACCTTCATTGAGCTCCCCAAGTGTTCCTATAAACGACCACGATCGGCCGGTATCCACAGATGCGTACGCTCCCAGTTCTAGTGCGGAGTTCTTTTTGTATCGTAGCTCAACAAATGGTTTATCAACTGAAGAGAGATCAAATAATCCAAAGACGACACTACCTACAAATCGATCTGGAGAATAGGACTGACTGTTGTACCTACCCGAAATGGACGCCGAAGCAATTCCAGAAAAACTGTCTTCATCAATTTCATTTGACCATTGACCGGAAATAACCTGTTGATTGGAGAAAGAATCATCCTCAAAATCAATCGTAACTGGTACTTCAAGCAGGTCACTCCCACCTTGAATGCTCACATCATCTAGAGCAAAGTACCCGCCTGGAGGAACAAGGACATCCATCCTGACGTACACGCAACTATCACCGGCATATCCAGCCAATAGATATTCGAATTCTCGCCAGGAAAAACTACTATTGTACAGGACATCTAGCGTAACAAATGTTGAGTCGGGGTCGTTAGAAACATCAATTCTACAGTTGTAGTTTTGGTTTGGTGAATGATTGATGTTGACATCGTACCGAGCCGAGAATGACAGTACTGGAATCTGCACATCTGAGAGGTCTAGCTTGAAAAAGACTTGTGCTGGATACGCGCTAGATCCGTTTGCAGTGTTGTCCATGAAAATAAACGAGGAATCAGAATGACCAGGCAAGCCATCACCAGTCGTTGCAAGGTCAACATAGTTACCTCTATGGTCTGCAGCAAACAACGCGTCACCATCATCCAGATTTTCTTCAAACGGTGCAACAAGTGAATTGAGACTCAAGCTTGTGGTTGCGCTTGTTATAGTTGGAATCGATTCGATATTACCCTCAGCAACAACAAACAAGGTTGCATAATACTCCCTGTTTACATACGCCAAGTCGGAAAGAGTTGTCGCCGTATCACCAATCTCGTCATATGAAAAGACATGATACTCATGGGCTTGGTCTCTGTCTATTGACCATTCATCTATTAGATTGCCAATGTTACCGTAACTCACAGCTGCAGAGTCGGTAGTGACCACAAGCACGTATGCTTCGAACGCTTCATCTTCAGACTTATTCCATACAAAACTCATTGTATGGTTTCCTGTTGTGCCATCAACACTAACAGGGCTAGAATTTGGTGCCACGCCTAATGCAATGTCATCTAAATACGTTTGTGTATACGTAGCGGGATAATTATATCCTCGAGTGGCAATAAACCGAATTGTGACACTGTCGCTTGTAAAGTCAGCAAGTGCAACTTCGTAGCTTTCCATTTCATGATAATTGCCATTGTACTGGTGATAGGTAGACAATGCGTCCACATACGTAGCACCTGCGTTAGTCGACACCTGCAAAGTCCAGAAATTGTAGCTGTAGTATCCAGAGGCATAAAAACGAATAATTGGGTCATCTACACTTGTTAGATCCAGGGTATCATTCAATGTAAGTGTATCAGTCGCATACCCGTCGATTTTCCAAACTTGGTATCCAGATTGCGCGTCCCAACTCCCAACGCTATCGACATCTAAGTTCGGCGAAGAAGCTGTCCACCTTGCCAACGTTGCAGTTGTGTTTTCAACATCATCAAAGAATGCCCAATCGTTTGCGTAACTGCTAGAAACACAAACTGCGAAAACCAGCATCACCATTACAATGTATCTTTTCATGGTTATTCTCCCGTGTTACTCCGGCACACCACCGGGATTGTTTACACCAAAGTATGGTTGAAAGTAGTAGAGAAAGTCGAATGCACTGGCGGACTTGTCGCCGTCGATGTCACCAGACTTAACTACGTATTTACCCGACGAAAGCACGGTCGGTGGTTGGCTTCCAACATGGGCTTTGTTTTGAGCATCACTAAAGTCGTACGTGGTAGTTTCCCCGTCTTGACAAACTTGTTGGGTTGCTGAAGCAATTGGAAAGTGGCCGTTGTGACGCACAACAATCCAGTAGTTTGCACTGTCGACACTAGGTACTTGTACAGAAAGCGTGCCAGTGTTGTCAAAGATCCCTGCCGCGCGTGCTACGAGTGTGCTTGCTGAGACACTTGCTCCTTCGCGCAACTCCACGATTGCAGCCGACGCCTTGTGCGTCGTGCCATTCCACAGCCCTAACATTGGGGCAGTAACCTGCAATGTGGCTGCACCGTCTGTTGCTGGCGGAGGAGCAGATGGACCAAATGCCTGCAGATCAGACAGTACTTGAAAGGCATTTACTGTGTACGTGCCTGTTCCATTGCTATATTCCCACACGACGCTGTCAATTTCAGTATCGTCCGTCTGTCTCCAAATCCTAAAGCGAATTGTATCACCCGTTGTAATACCATCTACTTCCGGTGTTTGATCATTATCACCCCACACGGTAATGTTGGTATTGCTGCCTTGCCAAACAGTTGCACCTACACACAATCCTTGCGATGTAAATGCACCTATCTCGTCTCCATTTGACAAGCTAGTAGTATCAATGCGGGGATCTGCTGCTGTTGGAACAATAATTGTACAGTTGTTTCCTGTAAGAGATGTGAAAGTGAAATGCGTTTGTGCATGAGCCTCGACGAGACTCATAGCACAAACGATTGCCATAACACACAATGTTTTCATATTCATACAGCACCTCATTATCTTACAATTGTAAGGGTTGAATTCAACATTGAGATACTGTCTCTTACACTTATTGTATATACACCTGAAGCCAATCGTGAAACATCAAGCTCAGCTGCAGTTTCAACAAAATTCGATCCATCGAGTTGCATCTCCAATACCATTTGACCGGCATTGTCGAACACAGAAACTATTACAACACCTTCAAATTCGATACCCGTTGAGAGAGTCACGATATCTGAAGCGGGATTAGGAGTCACCTGCAATTGAGCGGCGTCGGTATGAATCTGTACAGATGTTTTTGCTATGAACACGGCATCATTTAGATACAACAGATTGCTAACCTGTGAACCCGTTAACATGTTGTGTGCTACGAATTCCGACACCCCAATTTCTCGTTCTAGCTGCGGGTTCCAAGCACGAAGTGCAAGCACCTCACCAGGCGCTGCACCATCAACGTTCTGAGTGTGTTCGTTGTCTCCCCACACAGTGAGCGCAGCAACACCTTGAGATACAACACCAGAACCTACGAGTACACCATCGGTTGCAAATACACCAAATTCGATTCCGTCCTCACAATGTGGAGCTTCTACGAGAATAGTTGCATTGGCTCCAGTTTTGATGTGTTCAGGAACCACATATATTGCTCTTGCGATGTCAGGCGAATCATCGCTCCGCTTTGAGCTACCATTTGCCGGATACGTGATGATGTCGCTTGACGCTAGGTACAATTGATAGCCTTCGCCCGGATTCATGTTGCCAATATTGTTGATACCGTATAGTGGAACATACACCTGTCCTGCTCCGTTCTTAGCAATTGTAAGATTACTGTTGATTGATGCCAGTGCCGTCGCAGCGTTCTGCGGGCTGTTGCGGAGGTAACTCACCAAGTTCCAGCCACTAGATACAGCAAGAGGCGTTGTGGTTGGGTCGGGATCTCCAACTATAGACAGCGTATCAGAATCAGCCATATACACCTGATATCCATGAAGCATATTCCAGTCACCGATGTTGTTGATGCCGTACAGTGGAACATACACTTGACCAGCACCATTCTTAACGATGGTCACATTACTGCTGATGTCAGACATAACCGTCGGCAGAGAAAGCGCATCTGGCTCAACATTGCTCGAAATCATATTCCAGCCTTCGTCGAGCGCGATGTTCAGCGTATCGGCGGTCACTGCCAGTAGTGAACCGAGGATGCTGTATCCGTCAACGGTGTAGTAATCATTTCCAAATGCAAATGTAGACTGCGCTGGATATTCGGTGCCTTCTTCACCATCCCATAGTTTCAAGTAGTAGTCTTCATTCACGGCATATCCGTCTTTACCAGGAGTTTGGTCATTGTCACCCCACACCGTAAGAGCTGTACTTGAGTCTGGCCAAACAACATATCCTGCACAGAATTCTTCGCCATTGCTGGAGTAGAAAGCACCAATTGCATCGCCAACTTGGATATCTCGATTGCCAATGGTCATGCTAGCACTTGCCGGAACAATAATTGTCGAGTTGTTGCCGGTTTGTCCAGTAAAGGACCATGGTACAGGGACTGTATTGCTCGAGACCTGAATCGAGAATTCACTTGATTCGGCTTCAATGCTCTGCCACTGTGTGGAAATCACCTTAATCATGGCCTGCTCGGTCGCTACGGCAGGGACAGTCCAAGCGAATGAACCATCGTTGTCAGTTATAGCAATAAGAGAGTAGTTAACTCCAGCATTGGTCGAGTACTTCAGAGCGACTTCTGTAATCGAATCTGTGCAGAAGGTATGCCCCCATGTAATATTGAATTCTGAACCAGCCGTAAGAAGCTGTCCGTCAGAAGGTGCAGTTACAGTCAATGTGGTAGACAGAATCGAGAGTTCTGCAGATTGGCTGTAGACATTGTCGCCACCGTTGTTAAAGCAGGCACGCAACATCCAACCATCAAATCCATCGTTTAGGTTTGACATCGTCAGAGTAGTTGAAACAGCACCTTGCATATTGTTCCAGCCACCACCAGTATTCAGTTGCCACTGCACAGTTGGAGCCGGAATGCCCGTTGCTTCTGCAACAAACGAAACACTACCTCCTGCGCACCCATCTTGGTCTTCTGGTTGCGTAACCACCACTGGGTCGCCGGAAAGAATTGGCTGTGAGCCTGGTTCTACAACTGTAAAGCAGCTTGGTGTGCTACAATTGTAACTCAAAGCAGTTGAAGTGCCTTCATAGACTTCTGTTCCATTGGTAAAGAAACTAAGTCCATCGTTGGCCGAGTTGTTTGTTACTGTCCACCGTACGGTTGCAATTCGAAATGAGTCCAATGCAATCTTTGTGACGATGTTACTTTGTCCGGGATCGAGAATATTCAGTGCAATTCGTCCGCTGCCCGCTTGAGTTTGCGTAATAGAATACGCGCCAAGTTCAGAATCCTTATTAATAACAGTGTCGTTGTTAAATGCACTCGGATTGAGAGCGGAAGAATTATAGTTGAACAAGATGTTACATGAACCAACTGCCCAGTTAGTGCCAGACGTTGGCATCTTGGCCCACACATCGGCGCTGTACACGCCATTGTCTAGTGTTTGATTCTTGACTGAAAACTGTACTCGCTCGCCGGCATCAGATGCTGCAAAAGAGAGCAACACACCAACCACAACAAGTGTTATTTTTTTCATAAAATTCATTGAATTGCTCCTTAGTCCAATGCAGGCACATTGCCCGGATTAAATGTTCCAAAATTTTGTCGCAATACAGCGTTTAGATCACTAGCCTTGACGTCCATGTCTCCATTCAGGTCACCCGAAATCATCACCCATTTGTTATTCACGAGGGTTGTGCAGTCGCCGGCCGACTTGTTAGCTGAATCGGTAAAATCGTACTCTGTCGTGTCGTCTTCGGTGACACTAACAACAGCAGCGGATGCAATTGGCACGGAGCCGCCGTGTCGAACAACAATCCAGTAGTTGCCACTTGAAACGTCGTCTGAGAAACCAACGACACAGTTGCCTGTTGCATCTAGTTCGGCCGCGCGACGTTCTACAAGTGTGGAAGTAGAAAGCGTTGCACCTGAGCGCAATTCAACAAGCACGGATGTTTTCTTGTGTGTTGTTCCATTCCACAAACCACCAACCATTACGTCGAGATCGATAAGAGTTGTGTACGCTGCACCACCACCAGATCCACCACCTGAAGTATTGGTATACACAGTGCGGTAGTCAGACCAGAAACTCACACCACTTGAGTTACGTGCACGTGCACGCCAGAAGTAGGTAGCACCAGCTGACAAGCCCGAAACGGATTTGCTCGTTCCATTGATTTCTGTATCAAGTACAACAGAGTTGTCAAATTGATTACTCGAGGAGATTTGCAGATCATACGATGTAGCACGATCGGCGGAATTCCATTCAAAGGCCACATCGGTATCTTGATACGTAAAGTTATTCGGCAGGGACAATGTCGGTACATTTGGAATGCCAGTTGTTGACGTTCCTGTTTCGAATTCAAAGGTCGAAGACCAGTCACTCACAGAGTCGGCAGTTTTACCGCGCACGCGCCAGAAGTATGTTGCTGATGTGTCCATGACTGCAACATACCCTGTGTCGGATACGTGATCTTGATCCAATTCTGGCGAACCAAAGTTGCTGTTGTTGTCTACCTGAAGCTGATACCACGCTGCACCCTGGCTGCTGTACCAAGAGAACGGCACTACCGTAGAAACATTGAAGGCGTCGTCTATCGGCGTATTCAGAACCGGCGCCACAAGGTTTTCGGAGATGGTGACGTCGTCGATCCAGAGATAATGAGCAG
This sequence comes from bacterium, assembly GCA_030426285.1. Classification (GTDB taxonomy): domain Bacteria; phylum Bacteroidota; class Ignavibacteria; order Kapaibacteriales; family UBA7675; genus JAUHYX01. Next base: position 1,166 of record JAUHYX010000169.1, on the reverse strand, counting down.
TATTTGTTTTTCCCCAGAATCGAATCCTGACGTTCTGATTTTTATAGTTTCCAAGGTCAAGTTGTCTCCTAGTCCAGGTCAATGATGCATACGACCCACTGATTAGATTGCCCCAGGTATCTCCTCCATTAGTTGAGATACTTACGTAATAAACAACACTACTACCAACGTCTGAACCTTTTAGCCAGAAAGACAGTACGGGATTTGTCATACCAGAGAGATCGAACTCTCCTCGTATGTCCATCGGCTGGTAGTTGGTACTCCAAGATTCTGATAGTTCGGCTACTCCCGTTCCACTGTGCGCACTCCCTGTCGCTTTATGCTTCCAACGCCCTAACATCCAGTTGTTCTCAAAGGAACTGATCGACTCAAAATCTTCGCTAAACGGGACGGATTCGGTAGCTGGGTTGTCGACTAATGCGATGTCATCCAATCTCAACCCATCGGTTCCTTCACTCGTTTTGCTATAAATTCTTATGTAGGCTGTCGACATTCCACCCAAATAGCTCAAGTCGTACTCAAAGTCTTCCCAGGTACTTGTTTGCCCTCTCTGTCCAATTGGGGTCGTCCAATTTTGGAGATCATAACTTGTCTGAATATCATACCCTGTTCCATTGGCATATCGGGCATTCCACCTCATGACAGGACGATTGAGAGAGCTACAGTCAACCTTAAAATACAGGTAGCGTTTAAAGCTATTACCGTTGGGAACTATTGCATTCCCATTAGGAGTGTCTTCCATGGCTTTTGTTGCACTATGTCCTGGCTGAGCTGAATCCGCGGCCGTTACCCCCCAAGGTAGATCCGCAGCCCAGTACACAGTATCTGACTCGAAGTCAACCAAAAATGGAGCCGTTAACTCTAACATGTCGATTTCTGTGTCCAGATTAGACACCGCAGTTCCAGAATTGTAGAGATCCAGAGTATCTATTTCAAACACCCGGCAATAATACTTCGTGTGAGCAAATGCTAAATCATCAAGTACCCATGTCGTATCATTGATATCTGTCGTTTCATAAACTCTTCTCTCAGTACGATGTTCAAGATAATCTTCATACGTGATCAAAGGGGAAGGATCTGTTGCTAATACAACTTTGTAACTCTTAAAGTCCCCATTGATACTCTTACCCCAAGTCACCTTCATACCATTGTTCTCGGCGTCCGTC
>JAUHYX010000168.1 GCA_030426285.1 bacterium | reverse complement strand
AAACATCACCGCAGCCGGCGCGCTCATTATAGAAGCCGTCACAAGGTGTCCAGCAATATCAGGGAAAACGGGCTTTAAGATCAAAATATACAAGCCCAATACGCTCGAAGCAACGGTTGCCATTCCCAGCGTCAACATCACCGACAATTCGGACTTTGTCATGCGTTGCAAATACGGTTGAATGGCAAACACGGTTTCGATTCCAACAACAATGTTGGCTGATGCAAGTACCGATTCAACTCCACTGATGCGCAGCGTGCTGTGAAAAAAGCGTGCCCCAAGAGATATGAGACGTTGCATCAATCCAACGTGATACAACAAGGCGAGAATCGAGCTAAAGACTATCACGGTAGGCAATGCCTGAAATGCAAACAGAAATCCGAGCGAAGACGCTCCATTGTATTCAGTGCCCGCAGGAACTGCCAGACTGCCGAAAACAAAGAAAGCCCCACGTAAAACACCGTCCAAAACAACAGAAAAGACAGTATCAACTCCCGTAAAAATTGCATCAGACCATCCCAAACTTAGCAGTAGGAATCCCAACAAAGCCTGTGATGCAAGTGCTACGGCAACGAGCTTCACCGAAACCTTTGTGCGGTGCGCTGAGAACAACCAAGCCGTGGCGAGCATACAGAGTATGCCTATCAATCCATTCATATGTCTCCACTAGCAAAAACTACAGGTTTAAAATCAAATACAAGCTGATTCCAGCAGCAGCCAACCATAAATTGGATACATTGGACACAATAATGTTCACAATCGCAGCAACTGGTTTGTCTTTTCGCAACAAGGTCAAACACGACTTAAACTCGGGCCAACTTGTCAACGTTGCCAACACGAAAAAACCAATTAAACCAGTACTGACATGTGCCGCCTCTGAGGCATACATGACCACATCGTCCAATACATACCCCGTGGCCAAGAGTCCCAAGATTGAAGGAACAAGCCACAACCTACTTACCGCTACCTCTTCAGAGTTACTCTCTTCTTCGGTTGGACGAAATTTGAAAATTAACACAGATACCGGTATTATCAGTGCTAGCCACAAATAGTATTGGTGTTCTAGCTCGAACAAGAAGAATGACGATGCAAGTGCGGCGGTAAGAAAAAATGAACCCCAGACAAAGGCTGGACGATGGGCAAAAATGTCCTTTGACTTCAGGGTCACTATTCCTGCCAAAAGCAACAACAACACATTCATAGTGTTAGAACCAAGAGGTGTTGATGATGCGAATAGAATGTCGTCGCCCAACAGACCGACAACAAGAACAAGAGCCTCTGGCCCGTTCGTGAGGAAACCAATAATGGTTCCTATTCCTTTAACATCTTGGAGGGTTGCAATGATTGCTTCAATTGAGGCTCCAACGAAAAACATTGCAACCACAACACCTGCCCCGCCAATAAAGGCTGAAGACAGGTCACCTCCGAGTACTAGGGCACTGATACAGAAGAAAGAAATTGTACAAACCCAAACTACGAGGTCCGTCCAGTGCAAGGCGTCCTTGAGTATTGCGACCATGAATATTCAGTATTGTGTGTAAACAAGCAAAACTACAAAATTGAGGAGGATCTCATGAGCTACGTAACAAAATATCGAGAATTAGATGTTCATTTTGAGACACATAATCCCGATGATTGGCAACCGACAGCTCATGGTGAGTTCCTCGCTACATATTTGGCGGAACAGAGTTTTTGCGCAAACAAACATGTACTGGAGTTAGGTGCCGGAACAGGGATACACACGCTATTCTTGTGTCGACAACAACCAACGTCCCTCACAGTTACCGAGTACAGGCAGGATCTTCTTGAAACCACCAAGAGAAATGTACATGAACTACACAGCTACTGTAGCTTGCACTTTGTGGTAGCAGATTGGCTTCAACTCGAAGGAACATTTGATGTTGTTGTGACCAACCCCCCCTTCTCGCGCTGTCCCGTTCCTGGAGATCGCCGACACTTTATTGACCGCTTGATAAACAATTCAAAACAACGTTTGAAAGCGGGTGGACATCTTGTGTTTGTTCAGTCTTCAATGGCGAACATTGGTCTTACCAAATCTATGCTTGAAGACAATGGTTTCACTGTCGAAATCCCTCAATCTATTACTGGTCCTTTCAGGCAAGATTACTACGACAATCCTTCCTTTATGGAAGAGGTTCGCAACTATCCAGATGGATATTCACTTGAGAATGGGCAAGAGTTTGAGACGCTGTACATTGTACACGCACGACTATAACCTGTTGTCTTTCAAGTGCATATGTGCTTTTCATTAATGTGAAATGAGAAGCTGCGTTGACAGTATTTCACTTCCCGTATGTAGCACGAGTATGTATAAGCCCGAAGGAAGGCTAGCTACATTGACTTCGTTGCTGTTGTGGGTGATTCGTACCGATTGGACTATCTGCCCTGCCACATCTACAATCTGTGCTTCAAACGAGTCATGAGCTTGAATATCCGATGGTATATCAATGCGAATAGTACTAGAAGCCGGATTTGGGAAGACCCGAAGTGTTTGTGTACGATGAAGAGTTGATGGAACTGATACTTCATTTACCACAATCATGAATGTCTCACTCTTGGCTTCGCCACACTCGCCTGCTACGATACAGTAGTACTCTCCTTCGTCAAAAGGGGCTACCTCCAGCAATACGAGGGAGTCGCGATTGGCTCCTTCAATTTCGAGATCGTTGAAGTACCACTGGTAACGCAGTATGCCACTGCCAGCCGATTCAACTCGCAGCACAGTACTTTGGCCCGAGTCTATATGACGCGTAGACTCACCAATGAGAACGGCTGTAGTAGGAGCGAGCAGACGCACTTCAATTGGTTCACCTACAACACTACCACAGCTATTGGTCACGACGCAATGCCAGAGACCTTCTGTAAGTTCGGTAGCGTCCTCTTCAACTACCCTTGTGTTTGCTCCTTGTACCATGGCATCGTCGTGAAACCACTGATACTGAAGTTCTTCAGGTGAATCACTTGTGGCTTCAACAGCTAAGACTATGACATCATCGCGACACACGTCTTGGTCTTCAGATTGACCCGTTAATTGCGGCTTATTGTTCACGATGAGTGACGCAGTCTGAGAAAACTCAAAACGACCGCCCGGAACAGCTGTAACCTTACATGCATATCCATTAGACTGATTCGATTCTGAAACTACCTCAATTGTTAGAGTCGGAGATTGCGCCCCTGAAACATTGCCGGAATTTGTGAGGGCATTTCCATCTCTATACCACTGGTATTCTAGTGTAGCTGAGGACACGGATGTACTCGCAGCAACAGAAAACTCAATGGTTTCTAGAGCACACACTTCTACCCCATTTGGATGCTCATTGATGTCTATTTCTGGAACATCAATATTTAGAGCAGCTAGAGCAGTAGTGTCGCTGCCGCAACCCTCTGAAACTACAGCGTAATACGCCGACGAAGCATCGCTTACGCTGACATTTGAAATTCGAAGCTCTGCAGTCTGCGAGCCTGAAATACGTCCATCATCAAAAAGTGCATTGCCTTCTTTGTACCACTGCCACGTTACTGCTGTCTCAGATGCAGATGCACTAAATACGGCTGTCTCAGTTGGCAACACTGTTACAGATTGCGGTTGTTGCGTTATCTTGACGATTGGGTCAACAGCCAATTCTGATACATTCGAATATTCCTCACCACATGGAGTTTGCACTCGTACTCGATAAGAATTGCCGTCTTGATGCGTTCCAACATTGCTCAACAACAATTGCAATTCGGTGGCTCCAGAAATATTCACCCAAATTGATTCTGAAGGTCTTCGTTGTTGCCACTGAACTGTAGCCGTGGTCGGAAACACTTCTGTTGTGAAAAGCGCATTGTTGCCTTCACAGACATTGACATCTTGTAGTTCGGCTAAAATTGCCGGCAGAGGCATAACGTTTAGTTGAGCAATATCTGAATACACAGTATCGAGACAGGTACCAATCGCACGCAATCTAAATTGTGATTGATGATCATCTAAAGTAGCCTCTGAAACAGTCAAAACATTTGCGTTTGCGCCTGGGAGATTTTCCCATTGATCTGCGACAAGTTCCTGCCACTGAAGTGAATGACCAGGCCTACTGCTAATCAAGGCAGAAAACGTAGCCGCATCTCCCTCGCAAACAGTTGTTGCAGATGGCTGTTGTACAATTTCGGGACCAAAGCGAACAACGGTCCAAACATTCGGCGTTGCAATCTCGCCACATGTGTTTGCTATGACCGCACGAATATACTGCAAGTGCATTTCTCGTTGCGTGTTGTTTATGGCTAAGACCTGACCTGTTTCTCCGGCGAAGTTTGTCCATGGTCCACCAGCGTTTGCACTGTATTGCCACTGAATTGCTGGCAGAGGATTTGCATCAACTTCCAGCACGAATTCTGCTGTTTCCCCTTCACACACAGTGTCAGGAACAGGATATACGGTTACTTCCGGCGCAGTGAGAACATTCAACTCAGCTTCCTGAGTCAACGTATCCCCACAATACTGTATGATTCGCGCTCTAATTGTTACACCATCCAAGTCTCGACCAACGTTATCAAAGCGCAATGTATCACCTATTGTCCCCTCATCACTCCATCCTTGGCCAGTATTCAATTGCCATCTAATTTGGCCACTCGGGTTTGCCTGAACTGCAGTTGCAAACACGACATCCTCACCCTCACAAACCACCTGTGTTTGTGGATGTACAGTGATTTTGGTCGGAAAAGCAATGTCGAGCAAGGCCGCTTCTGATACGGTTGAACCACAATTGTTGGTGCATTTCACGCGATATGAAAAACCATCTCGTGAATCGATAGCTTCCACGCGATAAATCGAGTCAGTTGCACCGTCGATATCGCTCCAAAACTCACCTGTTATCGATACTTGCCACTGATATGTTGGCGTTGGCACTCCACTTGCAGAGGCGATGAACACAGCAGTATCACCCAAGCAAACAATGGTGCTTGAAGGGTGTTCTATTAGCTCAATTGGCGCATATGTTGCAAAACTATTCGAGATGGAATCAACAAACTGTTGTGGACGTGCGTTGTCGCGTACGACAATTCTGTACTCATTGCCATATGTGATGCCTTCAATAGTCCATGTAAAGCTCCCGGAATCTGCGACTATGTCATTGGCTAACAATGTTTCGGTGGCTCCGTCTGACAAATAAATATCAACGAGAGAGAGATTTGTGCTCTGCCAAATGACTGTAATGTCTTCTCCATCACAATAGAATGAGTTGCCGTCGCTGAGCGCAACTCCGGATAGATCAACAAGTGGAGCTTCAATAAGAAAGGTTCCATTGTCTGTTATATCTGCACTCGGCGACCAAGTTGGTTCTCCCCTCTGCAAATTCACTTCTGTAGCATCTGACCAAGCCATGCCGATATCCAATATGCTCTGTTGAATGTCAAATCCACTAGCAGAGACTTCGGCGATGCGCACCCAACTGCTATCACTTGGGAGGGTTTGAATTTTTTCAGCAAAATCGACTTGGTTGTCTACGCTTGGCGGCGCGATTACAAAATCAAAAAGTGAGTTGCTCGCATCTACATCGGCTTGTTTGGCATAGTATTCATCAATACGACTACCCGATGTGTTCTCACACAATGGGCTGGAAGATGTAAACACATCTGCATTCGACTCGAGTTGCAAGGCCGTTGTTCCCACATTGTAGTTCGGTCCTGCAAGTGCTCTTGCATATACCTCTGCGAACCATGAGTTGCCATGTATTTCCTGATTGCGCAATTCGTACTCAAACACAGGTCCAAGCATGACCTGTGTGGTTGGAGCATATTCTTTTGTAAAAATTGTCGGAGTTGTCGTGAAAGGAGTGTCGTCTACATAGCAAAACACCAAGCTGATGAACGGGTTTGCGGTGTTGAATCCCAGTTCAGTTGTACCCTGAAACCCAGTTCGACCGGAGACTTTCACCGAGGCGATACGAGTTCCGTCACCTGTTGTTTTCATCACTTCACAGAAAGCCTCTGCTGTCACTTTCGAGGTGACAGTTTTGGAATGTACAAGTTCCACGGCTAAAATATTGTTCACAATGCCAGTGCTGTATTGATAGCGGCTTAGTTGAGAGAGCTTTCCTTCACCAGATTCAACAATAAGCTCAGGAGAACTAAACGCATCGTGATTGAAGGCAACATAAAAGCTACAATCGGTCAGCCACGCCGTGAGCGAGCCATCATTGCGAGCGTATATGTCAAATGTGAGTGTGTCGTTCTCCACAGCAACATTGCGAATACTCATCGTTGTGGTTGTTGCTGTGGCAACATTGACGAGTGAAAAACAGGCAACAAAAAGTAAGCAGAGTTTAGCCAAAACGAGATTCAAATTCATTCCAGGGTACTTCGATAATGTGTGGTACCGGCATGTTGCGGGAGTTTTGCGTGTCAAAATCCGCAAAAATGCCTTGTATTTGTTGGGAGTCAGATACTTCAATACGAAGCTGAGACCTTACAATTGCCTTTTGCAGAGCTTTGCGGCCGAGGCCTTCCACGCTGCCCTGCTCTGCAAGCTCGTGCGTCAATTCTGCGAGCAAACCTCGTAGAATTTGTTCATCAAATCCACCCAAAAATTCAGGAATTGCAGAAACCAAAAACTTGTTGTTACCATTTCCAGAAGGTACAATGACAAAGCCTGCGCTTTTAACTTCCTCATGGTCGACTACTTCGGACACATCCTGAGGGAGTTGCAATTCATGTGGGAACAACAACTGTTGTTGTTGCAGTGCATCCAACATCAATACTTTGTTGGCCAACAACTGTCGCGGTGCTTTTTGTGCATGTAATACTCTAAATCCTCCCGCATGCACCTCTACGATAACTTGGGCAGAGGCGCGCAAGTAATATGATGTTACTTCTCGTTTTGTTGGTGTTTCGAACAATGCGGAGGTGATTTCCGATGTCGGCGGCATCGGCGGTGCTTGCTCTTGCGGTGGCCTGTTTGTTGAATATGACCTATTGTCGTGTTGTACCCTGGGCGGAGAAAAAGACAGTGGCTTTCGCGGTAGAATTTCCCCTGTAGCTGTATTTAGCAAACTGGGTTTTCCGTCTGACTCAATCTGCACAAATGGTGCCGAAGGGTTGAATTCGCTGTGGGATGTCGAAATCCCTGCCGAACGAATTGCATCTCCCGTCGCGTAGTACACGAGATTGTACACCTCGCGCTCATTTTCGAATTTAACCTCGTGTTTTTGAGGATGTACATTCACATCCACAACATCTGGCTTCACCTGCAAAAACAACACAAAAAACGGATACGTACCGGAATCCAAAATGTGCTCCATTGCTGCAAATACGGCATGTGACAGCCCTTTGTGCTGAATAGAACGACCATTCAAGAATAGGTGTTGTTGCCGTCGTTTCGAGGCCGTTTCCGGCAAGCCGATCCAACCTGAAATACTCATTGCGGCAGTTGCCCGTTGCACCGGTTTGCTAGCCAATATGCATTCAGATCCGACTATCTCGCCTAGTCTCTCTTCGATGGAGGTTGGCTGCAAGTCAAACACTAATTTGTCATTGTCATACAGTAGAAAGCGTTTGTCCTCATTGCACATGGCAATTGACTTCACTCGCTCAACAATGTGCTTCATCTCGGTGAGATTGCTCTTCAAAAATTTCTTTCGCGCCGGAACCGAGTAAAACAAGTTTTTGACCACTATCTCGGTGCCTTTGTCTGCTTTGACAGGTTCGATGTTGGCTTCTTCCCCCGGTTTGCTGCGCAGTTTCCAACCAACAGATTCGCCTTCGCGACATGTGCGAATTTCTACATCTGCAACACTGGCAATGGAAGCCATAGCTTCACCGCGAAATCCCAAACTTTGCAGTGCATAGAGGTCTTGAGAAGTCGATATCTTACTGGTGGCATGGCGAAGCAAGACAAATGGCAAATCTTCTCTCAGAATCCCAGAACCATTGTCGATTATTCGAATGCTTTTCTTCCCACCCTCTCGGACAAACACGCTCACAGAAGTGGCTCCGGCATCCAAAGCATTTTCTACCAGCTCTTTCACTACTGAGTCCGGTCGCTGTACGACCTCTCCCGCAGCAATTTGATTTGCAACGTGGTCTGGTAATATGTGGATTGTTGCTTCAGACACG
>JAUHYX010000167.1 GCA_030426285.1 bacterium | reverse complement strand
AACATCTACAAACTCAACCGGACAGCCCAGCTTGCGCATTTGCCGGTAATACTGAGCAATTTCTTTCAATCCATTTTTGATATGGCGAATGTTGGTTATCTGCGAACCAAGGTGAAAGTGTATCAAGCGTACACAGTCTAAATATCCCTTGCTGTCTGTAAACCGTATGGCCTCTAGCAATTCCGATGCCGTTAAACCAAACTTGCTAACATCACCACCAGAGTCCTCCCATTTTCCACTACCAGCACTCGTCAGTTTGATGCGAATGCCAATGTTGGGGCGAACTTTGACGCGCTTGGCAGTCTCGATGATAAGGTGCAATTCGTTGATTTTCTCAACTACGAGGTGCACATTTTTGCCCATTTTCTGAGCCATCAGGGCTAGTTCAATAAATTCTTCGTCTTTGTAGCCATTGCAGACAATCAGCCTGTCTGGGTCGTCCATCGCTGCGAGTACAACCTGCAACTCAGGTTTGCTGCCTGCTTCTAAACCCACGTGAAATGCACCACTGTGTTTGGCAACTTCCTCAACCACATGTCGCTGTTGATTTACTTTGACGGGAAACACACTGCAATAGTCGCCATCGTATTCGTACTCTTTTGATGCGCGCTGAAAACAGTTGTACAGCTGCTCAATTCGATCGCCAATAATGCTCGGAAAACGTATGAGTACCGGCAGAGCTATGTCTGAATTGCTCAATTCGTCAACAATCCTTACAAGGTCTGCTCCACCTGTTTCTGACCTGTCCGGACTTACACTGATATGCCCCTTGGCGTTGATCCCTATGTAACCATCGCCCCATGAGCGTATGTTGTAGAATTCCTCGGAATCTGCTACTGACCACTTGCGCATGCGGTGTCCCATTGTTTTGTGTGCTACTTCTGTCTTCACAAACCTACGTCAATCAGTCGAATTCACGCGCAAACTTTTTGTTCTAATTCCGCTATATTGCACTTCCACAAGACTGTAACAGGAATGGAGACTCACTTGGGCAGCGCACCAAAGCACAATATTGACCCGGAAATCATTCGCAATACGTTTGCCGACTACCTAAAACGCAAAGGGTATCGCAATACGCAAGAGCGCTATTTTGTGTTGGATAGTGTGTTGTCTATCGATAAGCATTTCAACGCAGATGAACTGTATCTCTATTTGCTTCAGCGCGGTGACAAAGTCTCGCGTGCGACTATTTACTCAACGCTTGATCTCTTGACGAAATGCAACATCCTCGTGAAACATCGCTTTCAAGGCGATAGTGCGCACTTTGAACTCGCTGGTCGTATGCCCAATCACGATCATATGATGTGTAATGAGTGTGGACGTATCGTAGAGTTTCGCGAAAAAGAGATAGAAGATATTTGTGATGCCGTGAGTAAGAAACACGGTCTAAAGATGATGAAACACTCCCTACAAATTTTTGCTGTGTGTGATGACCCAGGCACCTGCACGTATAACCAAATGTAGGCCGGTGCCAAGCACCGTCAAACACATGTTGTTCCGCATTCTCAACGGTTTCGTATGAAAGTTTCAATCCTTGGTGGAGGGGTTAGTGGCAAAGCAGCCGCTAAGCTTGCCGCCGCCCGTGGCTGCACTGTGTTTGTTTCGGAGAGACGAGACAAATCCCACGCCCCAGATGTTGTAGAGCTCTGTGATGAGCTGTCGTGCTCCGCAGAATTTGGAGGACACACCAAGTCGTGTTTGCAGTGTGATGTCCTTGTGGTTTCTCCCGGGATTCCCAAAACCCATGACATTGTTCGGCAGGCTGCCTCAAAGAACCTGCGTATTCTAAGTGAAGTTGAGTATGCTCTGCTCGATTCGCAGCAGACCGTTGTTGCTGTCACAGGAACGAATGGAAAGACAACCACCACGGCATTGCTCGAGCATAGTTTGAACTGCGCGGGGCGCACAGCCATAGCTTGCGGCAATATTGGCGAGCCAGTCTCTTCAGCAGTGTTGCACGCACCCTCAGATGCTATTCTTGTGATAGAACTCAGTAGCTATCAGTTGGACTACTGTACCAACTTGAAACCAGATGTGGCTATTGTTCTCAATATCACAAATGATCATGTAGCATACCACGGAAGCTTCGAAGCTTACAAACGGGCGAAATTGAACATTTTTAAGTGGCAGAAGTCTCAAGATGTGTTAATTTATAGCGCCGATGACCCCATGTCGGCAACTATTGCAGCACAACAAATAATGTCCGCCAAATGGACATTCAGTTCCCGAGAACCTCAAGAGAGAGGTGCCTGGATACACAATGGTGTACTCAAGGTACGTGTCGAGGGAAAGGAGGAAGAGATTATGCCGGTCGACAGTATCAGTATACCGGGTCTTCACAATCGGTACAATTCCATGGCCGCCGCCCTGGCATTGCGCGCCTTGAGCGTGTCATGTCTTCATATCCGTGAGGCTCTTTCTACATTTCAAGGTGTTGAACACCGTCTCGAATTAGTTCGCAAGCACAATGGCGTAACATATGTGAACGATTCTAAAGCCACGAATGTGAATGCTGCTTGGTACGCACTCGGCAGTTATGTGGGTGATATTGTATGGTTAGCAGGTGGTCAGGCCGCTGACAATCAGTATGCAGACTTAGAGAGCGCTGTACGCGAACGCGTGAAGTGTATTATCGCGTTTGGAGAAGAAGCGGAAACTATTTTTAATGAGTTTGCCTCTGTAACGAGAGTTGTTCAATGTGAAACACTTGCCGAAGCTGTTGTAGCAGCTGCAGAAGTTGCAGAAACTGGCAATACTGTGTTGCTTTCCCCGGCGTGCAAGTCATTTGATGAATTCAATAATTTTGCCGAACGCGGCATTGCATTTCGAAAAGCTGTTGCTTCACTGAAATAGAATGGGAATCGTAGGCGGGAAAAATACCGCAACTGCACAGGTAGACTGGGTGTTGTTGCTAAGCACAGCCGCACTTATGATGTTTGGCGTTGCTTTTGTGTATAGCGCAAGTGCCTATTTCGCGGAAGTGCGCTTGGGTGACTCTGAGTCGCTCGCGATTAATCATGTTGTGCGAGTCGTCGCGGGTCTCGTAGTGGTTTTTGTGTTCTCGCGCATCAACTACAGGTTGTGGCAACGAACGTCCATTGTCGGCATTACCATAGCACTGTGTTTGCTGATTTATGTTGTGATTAATGGTCAAACGCTGAACCAAGCAACGCGTTGGATTGCTATTGGCCCTATCGGATTCCAGCCCTCAGAATTCGCAAAATTCGCGCTTATTGCCTACCTAGCAACACTCTTGGCCAATCGGCAACAGATGCTGAAATCATTTCGTGAAGGCGTGGTGCCATTGTTGTCGTGGACAGCCGTGGTGTGCGTGCTCATAGCCGTGCAGCCCGACTTTTCAACCGCTGCCGTCATCTTCGGTATCGCAATGATGTTGCTGTATATCGGCAATGTGAGATTTCTACATCTTTTGGCAATCATCGTCCCGGCATTGGTTATGGCCGCAGGTTACGCAATGTCCGCCGAATACCGCATGCGCCGCCTCACCGAGTTTTGGAGCGCTGAGGGAAGTTATCAGCTGAAACAAGCGATTATTGCATTTGGAAATGGTGGTTTGTTTGGTGTGGGACCAGGTCAGAGTCTACAGCGCGACTGGTTTCTGCCGGAATCGTATACCGATTTCATCTTTTCAATTATTGGTGAAGAATACGGTTTTGTTGGTGCGGGTTTAATTCTCTTTCTTTTTGGTGTCATTCTATGGCGCGGACTGAGAATTGCACGCAATGCTCCCGATTTGTTCGGCAGGTTTTTGGCCGCTGGTATCACAATCGTGATCACTGTGTATGCCATCGTCAATGCTGGTGTGACATGCGGTTTGATACCAACTACGGGACTGCCAATGCCATTTGTTTCATATGGCGGTACGTCAATTCTGTTTACAGCCGCAGCTCTCGGTGTGCTGCTCAATATTTCAGCACAAACCGGGTTGTTCCGCAACAAACGACAACAATCCGAACCCATAATGAACGTCTCACCCTGAGATGAAAGCAACCACACTAGCCCGAATAGACCACTTTTTACGCCCGCTTGCTACATCATTGTTGCCGTCTAGCGCTGTTTCAAAACTGTATTCCCGCGGAAGAGATTCATTTCTGGCATCGTTTAGCACTGATGTACCTCCTCGCTTCATACCACCAGCTTCAGCTGAGGTTTCTCTGTGGGGACTCACGCTGCAAAACTCTATTGGCAACGCAGCTGGTATGTTTAAGAATGGTGAAGCATACGATGTTGTTGCCGCTCAAGGTGCGGGAATGTACATGGCCGGAACTACGACCGGAGCCCCACGTTCAGGCAATAGCAAGGGCAGCCACAGACTCCCATTCATGCCGTATCCCTCTAGCGCTGCAGCCTCCAACTGGCTGGGGTTGCCAAACAAGGGACATATAGCAATCGCGCAAAAAATATCATCTCTCGATAGAATTGCAGGTGTTCCCGTAGCCGTGAGTGTGATGCGAGATCCAGGCATGGAGTACACAGAAGCTATGAAGTTGCTCGCCGATGGATTGAGAGCGTATGGTGAAGCGCGGGTTGACATTATCGAAATCAATGAGAGTTGCCCAAATGCGGGGCATGGTGCTTCTGATTGGAATGACACCGTCGGCAGGCTGCGCGAGTTGGCTGAGATGCGCTCGCACACCGGCGTGAGCAGTATTCCTATGGTGGTAAAGATTAGTCCAGACACAACCGATGAAGCCGTTTCAGAAATGGTTGCAGAGTTGATTCAACTAGGATTTGATGGCATCAACATCGGCAATACGTCGACGCAGTACGAGAACATTAAACAATTCATCAGGCCGCGCGAACGCGCATTGTTTTCGTGGTTTACACAAAATTTTGGTGGCGGAGTAAGTGGTGAACCGCTGCGATTGCGTTCACTTGAACTAGCAAGTGCTGCTGTCAGAGCGGCGCAACAGCAACAAGGACAGCACGAATTTCATGTGATTCGTACCGGTGGCATTAGTTCTGCCGAGGATATCATTGCCTCGCAACATGCAGGAGTTTCGTTTAATCAGTGGTACACGGGGTACTTTGAAGCCTTTGGTCTTGTTGGACACGACGTGTACAAACAACTCAGCAGAGCCCTGCAGGAAATGTGAGGCTGCCACTGCACGAGCCGTTACTTGCGCCTGTGACTGATGCCACCACATTCGTTCTGCCCGCACATCTCAGCCATCCCAACAACGCGAAACATGCGGCCTCTCTCGCCTCAACTGGTACGCCGGCGTCATTCGTGAATTTTACGTCGAATCCGCGACTTTCCAAGCCCCTGATCAACGTAGCATTGTGTGCGCCTCCTCCAGCTAGCCACAATGTTTTCATGTGCGAAGGTATTGCCAATGCTATTGTGCGCACCGTGAGTTCGGCCAATGTCCGCAGAGCATCGCTGTGTGAAAGTTCAGATATGTCAAGTGTCTCAACTAACTCCAAAAACCAGTCCAAATGAAACACTTCTCTTCCCGTCGATTTTGGTGCCGGCCGTGAAAAATGCGGGTGTTGCAGCATGGCATTCAGAAGTCCAACATGTGTGGATCCTTCCTGAGCGATTGCCCCGTCTGCATCGTAATCCCGATGTAGGAATCGCTGCGCATATTCATCCATAATGCAGTTGCCGGGACCTGTGTCCCAAGCCGCCACACCATTGTGTTCATCTATGATTGTAACATTTGCGATGCCGCCAATATTGACAATTGCTGTGGGTGCGTGCTGGGCGAACAGAATTGCATCTGCTGCCGGCACCAGAGGTGCTCCCTGCCCACCTTTTGCTATATCTGCCGAACGAAAATCGTGAATTGTCAGTACTTGTACTCTTTCTGCTATTTCAGCTGCATTGAGCATTTGCAACGTGTGAGGTGGATGTGCACTAGGAGCATGAAACAGCGTTTGGCCGTGAACGGCGCAGGCTGAGATCGACGCAGAGATAGAACTAGCGCAGGCTGCAACTGCATTGGCAATCTCTTGAGAATACAGTGTGCGAGCCAATGAATAGTCGCTCACATGAATGTTGTCAGTAAGTAGCTTGCGCAGTAAAGATTGGAGTGATGTCGAAAAACTCGTTTGCTGATGTTTGAGAATACTGCAAACAGGTGGTTCTTCTCCCTGGGCAGCACTAATGTGCATCACACACACGTCAATTCCGTCCATCGATGTACCCGTCATCACACCGGCAACAACGCGATCAGATTGCGTCCATCTCTCAAAAAAATCTGTCTCTACGCGCAATCTCACTGCGGAAAACCGACATTGAGAGAAAGAAAAACGCCGCCAAAATTCTCAATTGGGAGATCGCGGATACTTTCGAGTCCATCACCGCCAAAAGGAATGCTATAGTAGCGTATGTTTACAGATGTAAGACTCACCTTTGGATCGCCAACCCAGGCACCAACGCCAAAGAACGCTGCTGGCCTGACAAATGTATCTGCGTCGCCAAAAGAGCTAAAAAACTCTTGGTCATATGGGGAGGCCACGATCACACTAGCACCGACACCGGCTTGCAGATACGGACGCAAAGTTTCTGTGAGCGTTTCGCGAAACACGCGCCGCAGTACAGAATATGTGATGGGAATATTGTACAGCCGATTCACTTTGTTGGGAACATAAATGCGGTTGTTAATCTCATCGTACACTTCAAATTCATCGGAATTGCGAGCGCCGTTGATTCCAAACGCAAATGACGTGTACCAGTCTGCATCCCAAGCAGCTGTCCAATGCATACCAAATCCGAAACCGGATTGACTAAAAAGCAGCTCGAATCCCCAGGAATTGTCCGATGTTGCTTCATCGGTGTCCTCCAGCAACGGAACAACCGGTTCAAAAATTATCGGTTCGTTGGGGTCATAGCCAGTTTGGGCAAGACCAGTATTGCTCAATCCCATGCCGAGAACAGCAACAAGAATTGAGGAAATCAGGATGTGTTGAATTGTTTTCACGTTGCAATTCTACGAGCATCTGAGTTCAATGGCAAGACACAACGGGAGTTATACCTGCTTTTTCTGAAGCTGTCACACAAAAAATCGCAATAATTTTGCAGAATCCATGCTTTAGTCGTAAATTGCGAATTCGTTTGAAAATTCTATGTAATTGTATTTGGCAGGAAGCATAATCATGTTCGCCATAGTTGAAATCGCGGGAAGTCAGTACCGTGTACAAGAAAATGATGTAATTAGCGTACCATCGTTGGGTGGAGACGCAGGGCAGGAAGTGTCATTCACGAACATTCTTGCGACCGGGGACGGAGAAAACGCATCGATTGGTGCTCCGTATGTAGACGGAACAGTAACTGCGAAGATTATCGGTCATGCCAAAGGCGAGAAGATCATTGTCTTCAAAAAGAAGCGCCGTAAAGGATACCGTAAAAAGAACGGTCATCGCCAAGGGTATACTGATATCCAGATAACCGGCATTTCTGTAGCCTAAGCACAAGCTACGTAACGAAATACACAGAAATTATAGACTCGGAGAAACATCATGGCACATAAGAAGGGTGGAGGTTCCACCAAGAACGGCCGCGACTCCAATTCCAAACGCCTTGGAGTGAAGAGATTCGGTGGTCAAGTTGTGAAAGCCGGTAACATCATTGTTCGTCAGAAAGGAACGAAGTTTCATCCTGGTGACAATGTTGGACGCGGTGGTGATGACACATTGTTTGCACTCGTTGACGGTTCTGTTGAATTCAAGCAGATTCGCTACAATGGTCGCAAGCGCAGAATTGTCTCAATCAACAGTGAAGTAGCAGCGAACTAACAACTGCTCATCACGCCTTGAGGCACAGAGAAATGAACGCTACTTCTACAGTGAAGTGGCGTTTTTTTTTGCTCGCAATGTCTGTAACGCGCATACTTTTTGCTATATTTACGCCTTGATAGCCGACGATTCGTCGCTATGCTAGTTAGTGGAATTTGATCCGGAGAAAATCAGAACAATGCCGCAGATCTTTATTGACGGACAGACCGTTGAAGCCAAAGATGGACAAATGATCATTGAAGCCGCACTTGATGCGGGTTTGACGATCCCACATTTTTGCTGGCACCCAGGTCTGAGCGTTTCAGGTAATTGCCGTATGTGTCTTGTTGATGCAGGTATGCCAAAGCGCGATGACAACGGAAATGTCCTGATGACTGATGCAGGTGAGCCCGAC
>JAUHYX010000166.1 GCA_030426285.1 bacterium | reverse complement strand
CAGTCAATGTCGGGTGCCGGCTCCATTGGCATCGGCTTTGCGATCCCTTCCAATAGAATTTGGGAAATCATACGTCATATCAAGCAGCACGGAGAAATCAACCGCAACACGTACTTTGGTGTTTCTGTGCGCGATGTAGACGACCTCACAAAAGCAGGATATGCCATCGAAGAAGAGTACGGTCCAATCGTAGTAGAAGTTCGCCGCAACTCACCGGCAGATAAGGCAGGTTTGCGACCTGGTGACAAAATTGTAAGTCTCGATGGTGACAATGTTATGCGTTCTCAGAATGTAGACCTTATTTTAGCTGATGCCGTAGTGGGTGATTCGTTATCTTTGACATATTCGCGTGAGGGAACATTGTACACCACGCAGATATCTCCACAAGAAATGAGACAGCGCAGGCGATGAGCAACGAATACCTAGAAGCCAAACATCTGGTTAAGATCTACAAAAAACGAACAGTTGTTCGCGACGTGTCTCTACGTGTTGAGCGCGGGGAAGTGGTTGGATTGTTGGGGCCAAATGGAGCAGGAAAAACGACGTCTTTTTACATGATTACTGGCATGGTAAGGCCCAATGGTGGTTCAGTGCATTTGAGTGGCAAGGACATCACCAACACGGCCATGTATAAACGCGCCCGGTTGGGCATTGGCTATTTGCCGCAAGAACCATCGGTGTTTCGAAAGATGACGGTAGCTCAAAACATTCTGGCTGTTCTCGAGCTTCGTTCAATGTCAAGACAAGAACGAATGGCGAGACTGGAGGAACTCTTGGAGGATTTTTCGATAACCCATATTCGCAATAGTATGGGATACCAGCTGTCTGGCGGCGAACGACGCAGGTGTGAAATTGCACGATGCTTGGCTGTTAATCCTCACTTCGTGTTGCTAGACGAACCTTTTGCAGGCATCGATCCCATTGCTGTGGAAGACATCATGAACATCGTCACAGGCCTCACCGAGCGCAACATTGGCGTTCTCATCACCGATCACAATGTCCACGAAACTCTATCCATTACCGACCGAGCCTACATTCTCATTGACGGCTCTGTGTTTTACTCAGGCACTGCCGAAGAAATCGCCGCCAATCCCGACGTGCGTTCACGCTACTTAGGCGAAGGTTTCACGCTTGAGCGCTACGGAGCGAAAGAGGGGGCGTAGGGGGGAGCCAGAATGAAATTCAACTTAGCAATCTAGTTGTCTGTATCTCTCTTCGTCGTTTTCTTAAAGTGCTTGTTGGTTCCTACACTAATAACTAAATTCAGTTATTTAAGAGTTGCACCTGCTAGAGTTTCAACTGTACGACAATACCCTGAGAGTGCGCAATTGCATTCTACAAACCGTTTGATGTCTCAGACTGTCAAGAAGGCGCATCGGAAAACAGCTTTTCAAGCGTTGTGGAACAAGACGACTTTTACATCTACGCTGGAACTCTTGTAGTCGACGGAAAGCTATCTCCCAGGATATGTACTGTGTGCATGTCTGCTATCACAGAGTATTCGGGTGTTTTCTACATCAACGAGGGCGAGGAACACAACTTTTCGTTTTCGTGTGTCGAAGCCTAGCCATCGGCAGAATTGGTCTCCATAAGTCTGGCATTAAACCCACGTGGCAATTGAACAAAATTAGCATTTAAAGGTAATGTTTTGAATCAAATACCCATCACAACGCTCTCAAAGCTGATCAATAGTGTTCATAATTTGTTTTTGTTGTTTTGCTTGACGGTTTGCTGTTTCAGTTTGAGTCACTTGCAGTCTTCAGCCCAATCTTGTTCAGGCACGACTATAATTACCGCTTCGCAAGGTGTCTTGACTGATGGTAGTGGAGATGGGCTTTACTTACCTAATTTGAGTTGCGTTTGGGTTATCAATCCTCCAGGGCAAAATGTTGTTCGGATTGAGTTCACGGAGTTTGAAATACAGGGTTTTTTCTCAGATTACGTTGCGATATATGACGGTGAGAGTGTTGACGCACCACTTATTGATTTGTATACTGGGGATGATTTACCGCCTGTCATTTATGCTTATAGTGGAAGTGCAACTATATATTTTTTCTCAAATATTTTTGATGAATATTCAGGATGGAGTTTGGATTACTCAACGTACCCTGCTTTCGGGTACGAAAATACATTCGACATTTCCGATTGCCAAGACGAAGTGTCCGAGATTAGCTTTTCAAGTGTAGAAGAACAAGACGACTTCTACATTATCTCAGGCGCAATTGTTGTAGATGGAGAAGCATCACCATGGAAGAGTATCGTACCCACGTCGGCTATCACAGAATATCCAGGTGGATTTTACATAAACGAAGGCGAAGAGCACAACTTTCCGTTTTCGTGTATTGAGTTTGAACCATAAGGTGGCTATGTGATTGCTCACATTGGACTGAGTTTTTTCTTGGCGAGCTCTAGTCCCTTTGTCAGCACTTCAGGGTTGAGTTCAATGTCGTAACCTGTGTGAGGAATGCCGGTTTTCTTTTCCTGAATCGCTATGGCATTGATGAATTGCTGTTCGGCTTCTTCAAAGCGCTTGAGATGTAACAGTGCGTATCCACGTAAATTAGAGGCACTAACTTGTAGTGGTGCCCGTTCGAGAGAGGCTTCCGCCCATTTGAGGGCTTCGGTGTATTGTTTTCTGCGGCCTTCAATGAGAGCAATTGTAGCTGCACATGAAGCAGCAACATGGTTGGAGAGATTGCCTAGGTTCCAAGACATCTGTAAGCTTTCGAGTGCTTTTTGTTCAATAGCTTGGCGCTGTTGTTCGCTTTCGGCCAATCCGTGCATTAATCCCAATGTTTGCCCGAGCTGAAACCAAGCATAAGAGTTTTCCGGCTCTTCACGTACGTGCTCAATGAGAAGCGTGTAGTTGCGTCGAACCTTGGCTTCCATCTCGTCGCGCTCGATGTCATAACCCAAGTGTTCGATGTTGATATCGCTCACATCGATGCCGAATCCCAAGTCGAGTAGCGCTCCACTTATTTGCTCGTGAACACGGCCCTTGAATTGTATTTTTGGATACCCAAGATTGCGGAACAATCGCGGATAACCGGCGGTGTGACGCTGTTTTTTTCCATTAGACTGTGAGTGATTGGAACTAATCAAGCAGGCGTATGCACCTATTCCTGCCGGAGCATTGCGAATGAGAGTTTTGATGTAGGGAATCTGATCTCTGTCAACCCTTTCATCTGCATCCAAATATAGAATCCAGTCGCCGGTGCAGTGCTCCAATGCTTGGTTGCGTGCGAGTGCAAAGTCTCCTTTCCACTCGTTCTGCAATACTGTCGCACCGAAAGAATGTGCAATTGACACAGTCTTGTCGCTTGAACCAGTGTCATTGATAATAACCTCATCACACAATCCGCCTATTGACTCCAAGCAACCAGGCAACATGTCCTCTTCGTCTTTCACAATCATGAGGAGCGACAGCTTGGTGCGCGGTCTTTGCTCTGATTCACCAACGGCAGACTGTTCGCGTTTTGGAGCTTGACCCTGCTGTTCAACTGCGGCTTCTGCCGTCTGCAAAAAATGAGCGATATCTTCGCGAAGCGGTTCGCGCTTTACGGCCTCTGAGAGCAGACGAACTGCCACTTCGGGTTGACCGCGTTTTAGAGATAAGTCGGCTATTCCAACTGCACAACTCAGGTTGTTTGGGTCGTGCTTAAGCCCTGTAATATACTCCTGTTCTGCCTCATTGTAACGCTGCAGAGCCACCAGTGTTCTGCCGATGCGAAAACACAATTCAGGGTAGGGGAGAACATAATCACCAGCAATCGATGCTTTTGTCGCAACTCGTCCGCGATAGCGTTTTATCGCTTCGTAGTGCTCTAAGGCTTCTACATGATGTCCGAGACCCGTTTCAATGTCGCCTAAAATAAAGTGGGCAAATACCTGTTTTGGTTCGGCTTCAACACTTCTTTTTGCGGTGTTCAACGCTGCATCTGTGTCGCCTAGCTGTAGTTGTAGAACAGACTGGAGATTGAGTGCTTGTAAGAACACTGAATGCTCTTGACCCTGTGAATTCAACTGCTGAAAAATGTGCAGTGCTTCTTTTTTCATATCGCATGACATGAGTGTCTTTGCGAGTTGGAACGTCAGATACGGGTCGTTGGGATGCTTGGCAAGCGCTTGTTCAATCAGCTTCAAATTTCGTTGTTGCTTGAGTAACATCTGCTCGCGCGGAAGATCGTAGCCCAAGTGAACAATTGTACAATTGCTCTGAGCCAGTGTGTATCCAGCCTCGAGGATACTATCAACTATTTGCTCGTGAATTTCACCGCGGTACCTGACGGAACTGTCGTTGCGGAAACACCTACAAATGCTGTTGGCAAAAGTGTCTAACCGACTGCCGGCATTGCGAGCCGAGGAGATAACTGTGATGAGAAAACCACCCGTGGAGGGATGTGCTGAAGCAATGCAGTCTTGTAACGACGACCCATCGGCCAGGCGTTCGTCTGCATCTATGACGAGAATCCACTCTCCTGTGCAATGCTGCAAGCTCACATTTCTCGCGGCCGAAAAGTCATCGCACCATGGAAAATCGAACACTCTGGCATTGTTTGCCGCTGCAATCTCTTTGGTTGAATCAGTTGAGCCCGTATCTACAACAACGATATCAGACACCACATTGCGGAGAGAATCCAAACACTCTTGCAACATGCTCTCTTCATTTTTAACAATGAGAGCTGCGGAAATCAATGGTTGTTGAGTTGGCTCTGACATAAGGTTAGCAGTTGATCGAGCTCCTTTTGTGGTACCATTCCAGATTGACGAATCCTTTCGTCCTCTAACAAAGCAAATGCCGACTGAAAGTCGTGCTGAACGACTTTATTGACGGCCTTTAAAAAGCTATTAAAACCGGCATGCTGAATGCTGTCGCTGTCAAATTCAAGGTATGAATCCACCAAATTGGATTGTCCATTACCCAACGCAATCTGCGCAAGACGCAATCGTGCAAATTCTCGTTGTTTTATGCTGAGTTGTTCTTCAGTTTGCAAGGCTTGCTCGAACAACTCTGCTGCTTTTACTGTATTTCCACTTGAGAACTCAGTTTGTGCACTGTGATATGCGTTAAATGAGTTTGTGCCATTTTCTTGGGCATCTTTTGCCAACAATTCGCGATTGCGATCAACCTTTTCTTGATTGTTGTGTTGATACCCATAGTGCATAATATCGATTTCTGCGGCGGTAACTTTAAGTCCGAGCTTGTCGATACTAGGGCGTACTTGTTCGTGAATGCGACCTTCGTAGTGAACCTCGGGTAGATTTCTAAAGAGCCGCGGAAACGTGTGCTCACTAATAGTGCCATCTTCCAGTACATTGTGGATTCTGCACTCATAGGCGCCAACGGCGTCATCTAGCAACAGCTCTTCAAGAAACTCAGGTACACTGCGAAGTTCCTCGTCACTGTCCAACATAAGAATCCACTTGCTGCTGCAAAGGTCGATAGCAGTATTGCGAGCTTCTGCAAAATGGTCATTCCACTGTGAGTAATGAACCTCGGCTCCGAGCCGACTCGCTAGCGTATCTGTTCCATCAGATGAACCAGTATCGAGAACGATAACTTCACGGCACAGCTCAACTACTGAGTACACTGCTCTTTCGATGGTGTCCGCATTGTTCTTGGCAAGAATACACGCCGAAACATTTAGTCTGTAAGCCATACGATCAACTTAGTAAAAAAAAAGCCCAAAGAACGAACGTTCTTCGGGCATACTTGCTAACTGTTGCGTCTGATTATGCTTGTTCACGAGACAAGCGATACTGGCGACGTGCGGCTTTGATATTCGCCAAGCGCTTCTTCATTGAAGGCTTTACGAAATTCGTGCGTTTTTTGAACTCTTTCAAAACTCCGCTGCGCTCGTACTTCTTTTTGAAGCGACGCAATGCACGGTCGATGGACTCATTGTCCTGTACCTGTACACCAATCATGTTTTCACCACCTTAGGATTGTATAATTCTGATATATAATTCGTCTTGGTTGGAGGGCTATTTACCCAACAGTTCAACAAGGCGCTTCACCTTGTTTTTCTCAAACTCAACCACGATGGCATGCCCACCGCTTGAGGTGATTTCTTTGCCTTTAACTAACCCCAAATCATCCCATGTTTCATGGAATAGGATGTCGCCAATTTTGTACTCATCCTTAGGATTGTACTCAACTGAATCCTCTTTGTTCATCTCAACTACAACTTCTTCTTTTGCCGACTCTGCAGCCAAAGTGTCGAGGTTGACCAGCTGAGAGTGGTGACTCTTTGTGCAACGCGCCCATTGCTGACGACCTTCTTCGCCTTCAATTGGCTCCCCAATCAACTCGTGCTTTGTTTCCTGCATCAAGAATGGAGAGTACAGCGTGATGTACTTGTTTTTGCGAGTCCTTCTTCTCTTGGTTGTAGCCATGTAGAATTCCGAAATAATCGACAATAGGTTAGAAAAATGCGAACAGCAATTTACTGAGAAATCAAGGGATTTACAAGTATTTTGTCAATTATGGGCTTCTGTCGTAGCTTTACAGTTTATAGATAATTGCGTACACAGACAAATTATATGAATAGAGACTCTACGTCGAGTTCGGAAATGAGTGCAAAGGGCATCATGATTTCGGTTGTGATACCGCTCTACAACGAAGAGGGCAGCCTGCCAGAACTGACCGAGAGGTTGCACAGTGTTCTCGCATCGCTTGCACAAGGTCGTTACGAAATCTTGTATATCGACGACGGTTCCACCGACACGTCACTACAGATTCTAACCAAAGAAGCCACCAACGACAATCGTGTGAAAGTGCTGAGCTTTCAGCGCAATCAAGGAAAGTCTTCAGCGTTGGACATCGGTTTCAGACATGCGCAAGGCGAATTTGTGATCACCATGGATGCTGATCTTCAGGACGATCCTGACGAACTACCCAATCTCATTGCGAAATTGCGTGAAGGTTACGACCTGGTAAGTGGCTGGAAAAAGAAGCGCTATGACCCTATTTCGAAAACATTGCCATCGAAGCTGTTCAACTATGTTACGAGCAAGGCTTCGGGCATAAGACTTCACGATTTTAACTGCGGTCTAAAAGCATATCGCCAAGCTGTTGTAAAAGCTCTGCGAGTATATGGCGAAATGCACCGCTATTTGCCAGCTCTAGCGCATTGGATGGGATTCCGTGTTACGGAATTGCCAGTCACTCATCATGCTCGGCAACACGGCGTTTCAAAATTTGGAGCTAGTAGATTCGTTAAGGGGTACTTGGATTTACTCACGGTCCTGTTCACAACGAGGTTTGCAAAACGTCCGTTGCACTTGTTTGGCACTTCCGGATCGCTGCTTTGCTTGTCGGGCTTTCTCATCTTGGCCTACCTAACAATAGGTTGGTTGCTAGATAGCTTGTACTTTGCAAGTCATGTTCCGCTGACTCTGTTTGGCATTCTGTTGATCATTGTTGGCATCCAACTTGTGATTATGGGGTTATTGGGAGAACTGATAGTCCGCAATACACTGGAAGCGCAAACAGAATACATTATGAAAAAGGAAATAAATATATCATGAATAGACTCCTGACTTGTTGCATCGTTCTCGTGGGGTTGCTCTCCGCAGTTCCCACACGAGCAGAGGATGCACATGCTCTCAAAGTGGGATTTGGTCTTTCGACGTTTTCCGTGCTCAACGATACATTGGTAACAGGTTCTCTGCGAGATCTCAATGGCGGTTTTCCCGGACAACAAGCCGGACCAGCTATTACTCTCAACGTCCCTGTTGAGGAGTCTCTGCAACTACGCGTGCCTATCACTCTTTCATATACTCCGCTGTACTCGTATTGGGCGATTAAGACCAGACAAGGTCACAGATTTGTGCGCGATCACAGTTCAAGTTTGTTTGAACTAGGTACAGGTTTGACGATGAAAGTGCTTGAGTGGAATTCCGTGGCTGATTTCTATGCAGGGACTGTATTCTCAGCTGCATTTTTATCTGACTCAGAATTCCTGCAGTACAGCGAAAATGCAAATACTGGGGAGAGAACTGATCCTGTTGTTGGGGGCAAAGACGGCGGTCTGAGAATTGGAGCTGGCATTGTGGCTGGGTTTGAAGGCCATTTGGTAGATGAATGGTTCGTGAACTTCAACGCTAGTGCAAATATCATGAATCTACTTGGTGGGGACGATGAGAGAGGTCAGTT
>JAUHYX010000165.1 GCA_030426285.1 bacterium | reverse complement strand
CATACTCTTCAAAAGAGTAATAGTGATAAGGATTGATTGTGGCTGAGTCGGCCCCCATTGTCATAACTCTTGCGACATTCTGACTCTCCAAGGGCTCACCCCACACCGCAAACTCAGTCAAAAATCCTGGAAAACTCTCCGATTCTGGCTCTGCAAACCAACCGCCCAAATTGCCATCGCCTATTCTCCAATAGCCATCATAAGAATGTGTATTTCCAGTGACGCTAGAATCGGCAATTTGACAACCATCTACAAACAAGCGCATGGTGTTTTCGTGGTACACAACAGTGGCGTGGTGCCACTTGCTGTCGTTAAAGGTGTATTCAGTTGACAGCACATGCTGATTCTCGTTCACGATCATGCCGAAGTGCAAACGACCGTCGTTATCCATGTACAAGTGCCTGTCGTAGTCTTCACTAGCACCGGTTTTGGCACTCTCATAACCAAACAACTTTCCTCCTTCTGAAGATGTTGTTCTAAACCAAATTGACGCTGAGAAGTTTGCAAGTGCTGACCCACTGTTTTCACTCACAATATAATTGTCTCCGTCTGTCATTTCTGCAAAGCTGTGATACGGTACAGCCTCCTCGGTGATTTCATCCGAGCGAATCTGTTCACCGTCGCGCTTCAGTATTACCGTTGCAGAAACAGTACCTTCTGGCAAGCCGTTGAGGAGAATGTCATTCACAACTATCTGGCCAGCCACTTGCTCCTCAAGAGGAAGGCGCGAATACAACAGCGGTCGCGGTGCCATAATACCAATTCCGATGCCGTTGGTAATACCATCTGGACGGCCTTCTGGGTAAAACACTCGTACAAGGAGTGAGTCTACATGGTACGAAAGCGCTCGCATATCGTACTGCAATTGCGCGTATTGCTCGGTACCGTGAGTTTCAACCGGCATTGTGGCAGAATCAAATACAGATCCATCGCGTTGCAACCAGTAGTACCGCACTGAATCTGCGTCCACCGATGCTGGGTACACGCGAATGTCATTCATGTGTGTAGCTTGATCTAGCGTGTCGCGGTCATTGCGCTGCTGAAATGGACCCCATCCCTCCGTAGCATAAATATGCGGTTGTTGTGGTAGAACATGGATGTCGCGACGCAACACAACTCCGTCTGGCGGACCGCCGTCACAGATCATGTGCATTTCCATATACCGCGTTGTAAGCGGCAATTCAGAGATGGTAAATTTGTCGGATGTCAACCTCGTATTGGTCAGATTTGGGTTGCGCAATAAGTCATATTTGGCAACCACAGTACTATCTCTATCATAAAATGCCCATACCGCTTCAGAGGTTCGAGGAGGTATGTCAAGCATGTTGTAATCTAGTTCCAGCTTAGGAACTGAGTCAAAACCTGTATTCGGATCTTCATTCAAAACATATCGATTTGATACAAACGGACCAAAGTCATTGTTGGTACTGTCCCAATCAGGATCAGCTACCATTTGAAGTGGCTGGTAGTATTTGAGCAGCCTGCTCCCTGTGGATTCTTGTACAAACACGCCGAGTTGAGCTGAAAGTGGAATGCGAATATCAGCCATTTGCAAATTCCACTCAGCCTGAGAGACTGGATTTCCGGTGATGCGCAACGAGTCAAAAATGACATCAGTTTGATTCTTGCGGAACACTTGAGGGACTTTGTTGGCATCAGTGATAACGAATGTGACCGAAGTAACGTCATCGTCGAGATCTGACACCGTAAAAGTGTTGGCTGCAGAATCTCCTATTGTAAATGGTCCCCACCCGAGCGAAGCAGAAATGGTCGGCGCTGGCTCTGCTATCGAAATTGGAACGATTTCATGGAGTGTATACTGACCAGAATTGTATTCATAAGTAATTGAAATAACAGTATTGGGTTCCAAACTGCCCATATCGAGAGTGAAACTGAGAGAATCTACATCCGTGCCAGAGCCAGAAGTAAACTCGTGGTCGCCAACATGCACACTGTACGACAGTGAAGACACAGTTGGCGGCACGTGAATAGTAATGTCATTGTTATTCACAACCCCTTCGGTGAACGGACCAAATCCTTTGGATGCCACTACTTGAGATTCAGATTCTTCAGTTCGGGCCACTGTAACATATACCGTCGCTTGCTCTGCACCTACTGAGTACAGTCCGGTAACATTGGAATTTGACGCAGACGACACGCCGGCAGCAACAATGACTTCAACAAGCGACATGTCGGCTCGCGAAGAAACCAAAAACACTTCTTTGCCATTACTCTCTTCGGATAAATCAGCTTCAAATTCAACTATTGTCGACGCGTTTACAGATACCTCCCAAACACGCGAATATTGTGATGCAATTCCAGGTAGTGTTGAGGCAGCAAATCCTTCGTCGGCACTGTTGTGTGCAAATGCGATGCTCGCCCCCATTGAACCATCGTACATGCGGCAACCAAGCGCACCGCTGTAGTCCTGACTGTGTAGCGTCCATACTAATCTTCGGTCTCCGGTAAACTCTAAATCTGCTCCAAGCGGGCGATTGAACGATGTTTCCATCTCGACTGAAGTGACAGTCAGAGCATTGCCATTTCCAGTGATGTCGGCAGTAACCATGTCCTGAAACTCTTCAAAGTCCCAATACACTTTAGGATCATGTGTTCCCAATTCATTTGTCACCATAAGGGTATTGAGTTCGTTCAAGCTAAGTTGCTTGTGCCAAAAGCGAACGTCGTCCACCACACCGGTAAAATGGTCTGAGTAGTGATCTAGCGTGTCTGAACCATCGATAGTTTGCGTGTTCTTACAGCCGATGGTCATCCCGTCAACAGCACTGAACTTGATTTCACCCAGACTTGACCGCGCGGACTGAACACCATTTACATATAGCGTCCATGTATCGGCTCCATATGTCATCGCCACATGATTCCACGCGTCAAATGTTACTAGAGCTTTTGACTGCAACACATTGCTCAGCTCATCTTGAACGAGGATATGTCCTTGATCCGTGATGCGGATGTACGG
Source organism: bacterium (assembly GCA_030426285.1). Classification (GTDB taxonomy): domain Bacteria; phylum Bacteroidota; class Ignavibacteria; order Kapaibacteriales; family UBA7675; genus JAUHYX01. The sequence goes on along the minus strand of JAUHYX010000165.1, from coordinate 5,200 downwards.
CACAAATCCTTTGCCGGCGGTATTCCATGTGAGAACTGTACCCGCGAGATGCGGACGAACCCAGAATTCAACTGAATATCCGTTGGTGTGAGAGTGGAAATCGAGACTTGCCTGAGCTGACCCGCGGCCAGAATCGTGAATCCACAATCCTCCGTTCTGAGCAAGCACAGGTGAAATAGACAATGCGATACACGCAAGCAAGCGTAAGAACCTCAACATGGTGATGCCTTCAGATGGTATATAGAAACGCTAATCGCAGAAAATAGCGACAGAGCACCATATAACAAAGACGAAGTGTGCTTACATGTTGAGAAAGAGCTTGAGAATACGAGAATATTCATCGCGCCAACTGCTAGGTGCGCGAAAAGCGTGACCTTCTACGGGATACACGGCAAGCTCCCAATTATCTTTATTGAGCTCTATCAAGCGTTGACTGAGCCGTACGATATCTGAGAATTGAACATTAACATCCACCATGCCATGACACATCAGTAGCGAACCTTTTAGGTTGTGCGCGTAGTTGATAGGTGAGCTTCTGTAGTAAGCCAATGAGTCGTCCTGAGGCGAGTTCAACCTAGGTCTTGTGTACCATGGGTGATAATGTGCCCAATCGGTCACAGACCGCAGCGCTGCCCCAGCTTGAAACAAGGGTTCTTGTTGAAACATAGCCATTAGGGTGAGAAATCCTCCGTAGGAACCACCGTAAACTCCTACTTTGTCGGAGAGCACATTGAGCGAATCCACAAGGAAATTTCGACCCGCTTCAACATCAGCTAAGTCGGCACCACCCATGTGACGGTACACCGCTCCACGCCAGTCGCGGCCATATCCTCTACTGCCTCTGTAGTCGACATCAATGACGGTAAAGCCGCGTTCGCGCAACAACTGGTGGAAGAAAAACTCGCGAAAATACGAGCTCCACCACGTGTGGGCATTTTGCAAATACCCGGCACCGTGAATAAAGACAACACCCTTGCCATTAAAATTTGCAGAGTCCGGTTTATAGAGGCGAATCCATACGTCCTGACCAGAAGCATTCTTGATCGTCCGAACAATGGGTTTGTACGTTTCTACATTGTGAAAATCGCGGTTGTACGCTTGCACCACAGGACTGTCAAAAGCCGAAATTGGCAAGCTGTCTCTCTGCACTACATACAAGTTCCACGGTAATTGTGACGTTGAATACTGTAGCGCAATATGAGAATGATCAGGCGAGACCGTGATACGGCTAACAGCACCTTCGGACACATTTGTTAGCCACTGAAAATCGTTGTCCTCCACCGTAAACGCATTGAGCACACCGGGATGGGCTCCACTAGCCGTGCCATACCAGGCACCGTTGTGATATTGTACCGAGTGCACCATGCCCTGAACATGCGTGCGTTGTTGCTGCTCACCGGATGGAACATGGCTTGTATACACCTGAGCGAAGCCACTTTGTTCGGAGACATACCAGACATGCTCCTGCGACTCCGTCCACCCAATCTCCCCGCCGTACCATCCAATTTCCGGTCCGTCAATCCAAGCTGAATCCACTTGGTGATCCAAGAGATTAAGTGCTCCAGTGTTGGGGTCAAGAGTTGTTATCCATCGATGGTTGTCGTTGCTACTGCGCAGAGCCAGCGCTACTTGATTTCCTTGTGGACTAAATGCAATTGTAAACGTTGTGGCATGCGGTTCTTCAATGATATATGAAGAGTCCATGGCAGCATAATCACGTGCATATTCGGCAGGATCGGCAAACCCTGGCAACTCCTCTCCTGTAATAGCAATCGTTGTGTCTTGTTTTGTCAAGAATACATTGGTGCTGTACGAACCGCGGGCGGAGACGCTTTTGGGCAAAGAAGTTAGCCGCTCGGTAAATCCCGATCGCGTAACAAAATCTGCAACCCAAGCTCTTTCTCCGGGACTGTCTTCATACGAGCGAAACAACACAAATTGCTGGTCTGTAGACAACCACGCCTGATTGGGAATTGAGGATACAAAGATGTTCACAGGGCCTGACTGCTGACGTAGCTGCTCTCTTTTACCGTGCTGATATTCTTGCTCCTCGACATCGTTGCGAACATGTTCGAACAACAGCTCTTGCTGATGCTGCAACCATCGTTTGTCAGGCTCAGAGCTGTACGCTTCGCGACTCTCTTCTTGTTCTTGCTCAGTTGTAAACCTATACTCTTCGCGAAGTGCACCATTTGCCCATCGCCACAATGACGTGCCATCGAAGAATGTAACAATTGTATCACCACTGCGAAGAAATCCAGATAGCGACTTGCCTGTAGCGATGATGTGCTCAACATCTCCAGATTGGCGATGTTGCAGAAACAGCTCGTTGTTGTACCATCTGAGAGCATGCTCTGTATTCGGATTATTGTCTACCACCGGATAGCGCGCGTCTGCAAGACTATCGCTGGCAATAGTAGGATGAGATGACCCTAACTGCAGCCCCCACAGAGTATCGCGCTTGCTGCCAACAGGATTCCAGTTGAACAGCAAGGCTTCGCCATCATGTGTCCACCCTACTGGCACCGGCTCAACGCCAATCCAGTCTCTGGGCTCTCTCATTATTGAATCTACACTAAATTGTTGTGCCGAGACAAAACATGGAAACAACAGTGAGAGGGCGACTATCCGGCAAAACGACACTTATTTGGTACCACTATGCGATGATTCTACAAAGCTTTTAACATGAGACGTGAGGCGCTGCAATGAAGCCGTTTTGAGGTACATCATGTGTCCAGCATGATAGTATTCCATTGTCACATTGCCTTGCAACGACTCGTCCAATCCGAGCGTGTTAAATGTGTGTTCGGTAGCAAAAAACGGAGTTGCTAAGTCGTAATAGCCATTTGCCACAAAGACTTTGAGATACGGATTTCTGGTCATGGCTTGGCGCAGTTCTTCTCCTGTATTCACAAAGCCGGTTGAGGCTGAGCCCCAATCCCATGGGCGAACTGACCCTGTTAAAATTTCGTATGGAATGTCGTATTCAAACTCCAAGTCCTCACGAACATACGCGTTCAACAGCGTAGAATACGGTCCCAAAATTGCCGCATAGCTAGGGTCATAGTCTGTCCAAGCCCCCGCTGAATTATAATCAATGCCCTTGTACCGTGAGTCAAGCCTACCCACTGTTCGATCCTGATCTCGCAGCAATTCTTTGGTGAAATAGTGGATATTGATGCGATTATCTGTGCTTTCAAGGTACTCCGTTGAAAGCCCGGTCAATTCTGCTAGCGACTTAGTAAGGTATTGACGTTCTTCACCAGTAAGTGTACTGCCACGCATCAGCATTGGCAAATATTCCTGCATCGCAAACTCACGCGCTTGTTGGACCACATCCTCAACGTTTCTGGCTTGCATCTCTGCTGAGAGAGCCTGATGGTAATGCGCTGTCGCCGTGTACGTTGGCAGGAACAATGCATATGGCAACGTATTGTTCTCTGTGAACCTTGCGGTACCAAAATCGAGTATTGAGGAGACCAGCACAACGCCGTTAAGATACATGCCATAACGCTGTTGCAAGTGTTGCGAAAGCCCAGCTGCACGCGTTGTACCGTAGCTCTCTCCAACAAGATATTTTGGTGAACGCCAGCGATTGTTCACAGTCGTATACAAGCGAATCGCCTCGCCTACGGAACGAATGTCGCTCTGTACTCCGTGAAATGAGCGCGCTTCAGTTTCCCCTGAAGCACGACTAAAGCCTGTGCCGACAGGGTCAATGAAAACAACATCGGTAAATGGCAACCACGACTGGTCGTTGTCGATGAGTTCAAACGGAGGCTGTGTCATCCACCCCTCCTCTCCCAAATCAACTCGCTTTGGCCCGATAACGCCCAAATGTAGCCACACACTGCTAGAGCCTGGGCCTCCATTAAAAGAGAACATCAGCGGTCGGTCTGCAGCATTGCGAACACCGTCCTTTGTGTACGCAACAAAAAACACGCGTGCAGTTTCTTCACCTTTGGCATTGCTGAGTTTGATAAACCCAGTAGTTGCTGTGTACGCGAGCGTCGCACCTTCGACTTGCAGAGTATGCTTGGTTGAGACCAGCGAATCTAGTGTTGCGGAAGCCTGCGCCGGCACCGAAGCGATAAGAGTTGAAACCATCAACAACAAAATCAATCTCATTCAGCCTCTCCACCTAACTCGTAATAGCCATTGTCAATCATCGCTTGCCTAGCAGTTGCTTTGTCTTGCTCCGAAACAGGCAATGCGAAGTAGTAGGGCAGCTCAACTTCCTTTTCAGACAGTGCCAAAATGCCTGAGCGCTGCAATGTTAGAATTGCATCTTCAAGCGCAGATTGCAAGTTTTCTGGACGTTGCGATTCTGGGAACTCGGTTTCCATTTTTTTGGCAAACTGACGAACCATTGTATCACCAGTCGCGCTCAGAAATATCAATTCTGACCATTTGTCCATTCGTATTTCTTTCTCTGCATTGATGTCTTTTATCACGACAGAGCCATCTTCAATATCAAAGCGTTTTGACCTCGAGAAATACATCCACGATACAACTTTACGCTCTTCGTCTGACGGGACAGAATCATCGCCCAAAATCTTGTTAATGAACTTTTTCATATCACCCTACATGTTTAACAATGAGATTGTTCATGTGAGAGACAATCTCTGTGAATCTGTACTTACTATCTACTTTTTCAAAAATGTTGCTACGAGTCCGGCAAGGCTGAGCACACACACAATGCCGCCGATAAAGAGGGCTATAAAAGCTCTCTCATTAAGAGCTTTAATTCTCGCCTCGGGTGCAATTGTCACCTTGTTGTTACTCAGCCCCAAAACGTCGTTTGGAAGCTGAGCTGCTGTCTGCACGACCACTGTTGGGTCTGCGCGCAGCAGCTGAACAAACTCTTGGTCTGCATACACGCCGCGCCACAAAGCCACGTTGCATCGCAATGTATCTCCTCCTGCGGTGTACAAATCCATGTACTTTTCGCGCGCGAGTAATACCAGCGCAGCCGAGTCCACAAACACAACACTCTCACCAACATCGCCGGGTTCGATTGTTGTAAGCTCTTCTTTACTAAAGACAAGAAAGCCTAAACCGGTCACAAATAGGACGGCGAGAAGTACATATGCTCCGCGTTTTTGCATGCCCTAAAATAGTAAAAACACAGTTGGAATCCGTGCCCCAAGAAATGTTGTGTTTTCATTCAAACTCATGGCGTGCAGAAACTCCTCTGCAG
>JAUHYX010000164.1 GCA_030426285.1 bacterium | reverse complement strand
GAATCATTGCCGAGTGTACCGCCATCTATCGAAATCGTGAAGATTCGCCTGATGTCGCGCGACACAACTTTGCAGTCGGGGGTTAGACTCGACAATGAGCAAAACTTTATACAGTTTGAGTTTGAAGGCATCAGCATGAAGGTTCCTGAAGCCGTCGTGTATTCGTACAAACTCATCGGACAAAATTCAGAATGGAGCAGACCAACAGTTCGCAATGTAGCATCATACTCAAATTTGGAACCGGGCAACTACACATTTGAAGTACGTGCTGGGTTGAGTAATGGTACATGGGGTGAAGCAATCGCATTTTCTTTCACCATCGCACCACCGCTGTATGAGCAACCCCTGTTTGTTACCGCCATTGTTGCTGTGATGTTGCTCTTGGTGATTCTGTTTGTGTATCGCAGAGGACAACGAGTAAAACGAGAGAACATCTTGCTTGAAGAAGCTGTCAGGCAGCGTACCTCCCAACTAGAACGTCAAACAGAATTACTGTTTACCGAGAAGCAGAGAATTGATGAAGAGCTTTCAGTTGCGAAGGCAAAAGCAGAAGCCGCGAGTCAGGCAAAATCTATATTTCTCGCAAATGTCACACATGAGCTGCGCACTCCTATGAACTCGATAATGGGATTTACGCGGCGAGTTATGAGAACCATTGGTAGTGATGATTCGAAAACTAAGCAGGCACTTTCCGTGGTATACGACAACTCGGAACGGCTGCTCAATCTTATTAATGATATCCTCGACTTTTCAGTTGGTGATGCGGGGCGTTTGAGCTACAATATTTCATCATGTGATGCTACACACATCTTAAAGCAAGTCGTAGATGAAATGCAGCCGAAAGCTGTGGCAAAAGGGTTGGCGTTCAAATATGACATTCTCCAAGGAGTCCATGTGTTGTGTGACCCAGGAAGACTGCGCCAGGTGCTCCTGAATGTCGTTGACAATGCCATCAAGTTTACGAGTCAAGGTTCAATAGACATCTCCATGAGTGAGACAGCTAGTGATGTGTTGTTTGTCGTTGCGGATACGGGCCGAGGTATTGAACCCGATAAAATTGACACGATTTTTATGGCCTTTGAACAAGCAGTGCCTATTGAAGACAGGTTAAAAGGTGGCATGGGGTTGGGTCTGTCAATTGCCAATAGATTTGTTCAAGATATGGACGGACACATTTCGGTTGAATCTTCTGGAAACGGATCTGTATTTACCGTTGTGATGCCGAGAGTCAATCAACCACAAATCAGCACAGCAAAAGACTCAAATGAACAACAACAAGTATAGCATATTAGTTGTCGACGACGTAGCGGACAACAGGTCACTGTTGAGCATGGATCTTGAAGATGCTTTTGACAATGTGAGCATTGTAACTGCATCGGGTGGAAACGAGGCGCTTGCAGCACTCAAAGAGCATGATTTCACATTGATATTGTGTGATATACTCATGCCCGATATGGATGGCTTTACTGTTCTGCAAAAAGCGCGAGAAAAAAACTTGGCAGTAGGAACGCCGTTTTTATTTCTCTCGGCACTTCGACAACCCGAGACGATCAAGAAAGGACTAGAGCTGGGGGCAACAGATTTTCTAACAAAACCATATGACTACGACGAACTGGTTCTCAAGGTGAAGAATCTCTCGTCAATAAAGTTTCTCAACGATCAGTTGGAATCGGCAAATCTCGCCTTGCAAAAGATGAACGAAGAGAAGAATCGTGTCATGCGAATCGTGAGTCACGATTTGCGTTCACCACTTTCAGGGATCAAGGGAGCTGCCAATATTTTGGCTTCAGAATACGATACACTGGATCGAGAGACAATCAGAGAATTTTCGCAGTCGATCGCAACCACTGCAGCTCAATTGACAGGACTTGTGAATGACCTTTTGAATATCACCCGTATTGAGAATATGGAACGCGACACATTGGAGTTGTCTACATTTGATATTGTCGCATCGGCACGATTGGCCGTAGAATCAGTACAACGTCTGGCAACTCACAAGAAGCAGCAACTGAACATTACTGGATGTGAACAAATGCAGGTTGAGGCCGACGTGCCAAAAATACTGCAAGTGATCAACAATTTGCTCAGCAATGCCCATAAGTTCTCGACCGATGGTGCGGAAATTGAACTTAAATTTGAACGCAAAGGGAAAATGTGTGTAGTTACAGTGCAAGACGATGGTATTGGGATTCCTGAAAAACTCATGCCCGATGTCTTCACAAAGTACGGCCCCGCGACACGCTCCGGCACAGATGGGGAAAGAGGCGTTGGACTGGGACTACCCATCGTTTTGCGATTTGTGCAAATGCACAACGGTACGGTTTCAATCGAGAGTTCTGAAGGCCAAGGTACGACGGTAAGAGTAGAGCTTCCTATTGTTGCCCCAGCGCAACCTTGAGTTGTATTCCCATGTCGAGTTCAGCAGTACTCGTTTTGTTCTGCGTACAGAGTGCAAATGCGGAAAAATGAACATTGTTGGACAGTTTGCTGTTGTAGCGCGCAAATCCAATGTGTTTGTTTTCATTCGACTGTAGGAGCATTGTATATCGTTGCAGCACATAAGCCGCAGAGTACATTCTTGGTCCTGTGCTGTCTGTTGCGAATAGTACTGCGCCGCAAGCAATACCGTTTTTGAATTGTAACTCAAATTTTGCATTGATGCCTAGATCGTTTGTCGGCAGTGTGTAGTGCACTCCACATGAGACAATCGCTGAGATTGTTGTTGCAAGTCGCATATTAACTTTCGATAGCCAGTCCCATGTTGTTTGAGGAGCAACTTCAGAAACATGCATGCTATTTTCGATACGAAGTGCATTGTAAGCGCTTTGCACCACTGTGCTCGGCGCATTGTTCCACGAGTGTGCCAACAGAAGTGATAGGGTGCTCTCTCGCCACATCTTCCAGGTGTCTACTGGCCTGTCTGTTTCCCATTGAGACTCAATTCGGAACGCGTTCCCGTTGCATCTATATAGTAGACCGGCTTGCACACTATTAGCAAAGTGAACTGGCAACACACCTTGTCTTTTCTCCGCAGGTGAGCCGCGAGGAAGTTGACCAATTGTGGTCACATACACTGAACTATATCGAGATTCGAGCCTGTGCCGAATACCAAAGCCAAAGGCTGTATAGGTTTGGGAGATTCCCACTTCGCCACTCAATTCGGTGCGTTCCAATGTTGCCATACCCACAATCGAACCAGCTACACCAAACTGCTTTGAATGAACAGCATGTGCACCAAGGCGCACACTAGACAGATGCATACCTGCGTATCCACCAACCTCGTGGGCAAAACCTCTGCTAGCTTGTAACAAGTCATCGCGCGAGTGCCAAATGGAGAGATGGATAGGCACGGAATCAATTGTGATCAGGGAACTCGCTGCGACCCCAAATTTACTCTTGAGCACAGCAGCGTTGCCACCTGAACGGACCGGAGGAAGGCGCGCTACGTGCAGTGGGTTTGAGAGTCTTGGGGCATTGGCGTAGGGAGAACAGGTTATCAATCCCAGACCAACATGCGTGGTAAATGAACCTGCGTGAAAGACGCTTTCCCCAGTCTCGTACTGTATCGAGAGTCGATCAATTGACGGTTGGGAGCTTGTGCGATCGGTTTCTGAAATTTTCGCACTTGCAAGAAGCCTAGATTCATTATTGTGGAGTGTCAATCGCAATGCTGCAGCGTACTTGTGGTCTATTCCGTTGAGAGCTGTCGATGACCCTGCAGTTTCACGCAACCACAACTCGCCTTTGAACTTGTTGGCAGTCTCACTAGTACGTGTACGTTCTTGATACTCCTCATACCAGTCCGTTGAATCTGGAAGTATCCATTGTGCGTTTATGTCGTGGTCGAGTATAAGAAAGTTCGAATCTGCGCTCGCGAAGGTTGAATCCTGACGTTCATTGAGTGTTTGAGCGTTTACAAGATTCATTGTGGAGAAAACAATCACCACAAGGAAACATACCAAACCTCTGTAGGCTGCAAGCCAGAGTCCCAAGCCACAGCCATGAAACGAAGTAGTTAGACAGTTGAGTGTTTCAAGGAGTGCTATTCTCTTGTTATGATGCATCAAATGCAAAGTGAACTCCAATTGCCATTCCATCTGAAATTGTTTGAGTTTTGTACTGCCAAGACAGTGCGAGCATTTGGGAGACTTCAGTCAGAACGGACACACAAAGTTCAGTCCGCGCCGAATGTCCGGCCATTGTACATACTACACCAGCCAAAGGAGCATATTCGAGCTCAACAAACAAGCCTGCAGTACTCTGTACATCAAACCCTAATCCGATGTCAGCGCGGAGCAGGGGGCTGAAATTGTGGCGTGCAACAAGTGATATGGCCTCGTAGGATGAAGGCAATAACTGCACATCGGCACCTAGTTTCAGAATGTTGTCTGCCAACAAATGCACAGATGTGTTGTTTGAAGCATTGAAAGTCGCACCAAACGAGAAAGAGAGGCCGGTATGAGACGATTCGATACCCCGATAGGAAACAAGTGTTGCAGATTGCCACATGTGCATCTGATCGGTGAGAGACATCACAGTCAAACCGTGGAGTCGAGTTTGAGTGAGTTGAACTGGTGACCTATGGGCGAGCGAAATACTGAACGCAAAGGAACTGTCTGATTTTACATAGTGAATGAATGGCAAGCCCAGTTCAGGCAGTGAAAAATACGGCACGAAATATCCAGTAGATATCGCACTGTAGGACTCAAGTTGAGCCATGGCGACATCGCGTTCCAGTTTGGCCAATTCATTCGCTTTCCCCTCTGGCACAAACAACGTGTTGAATAATGCAAAAGTAAACAGTAACTTGAGGGCGTTCATAACAATACTCTCAGAAGTGAAGGAAAAATCTGGTGACAACTTGGATACGGCACATACTAGTCGCAACTGCAAGCCTGATAACACTCGGATATGGGCGAGTTATCGCGCAAGAATTGGATGCCAATGTCTATGTTGATTATGAACTGATCTCTGCTGAACAACGCGAAGATGTCATGAGCATGGCGAATGACATTGAGATATATCTCGACAATCAGACATTCCTTTACAGCGATTGGGAAGGCGCGAAAATTCCTGTTGATGTGTCAATCACGCTCACCGGTCGCAGTGGTAACACATACTCTGCACAAATGTATCTTCAGTCGTATCGCTATACTGAGTCGGGTGGAAAGACTCGTACTATCCGAATCATGGATGTGAATTGGTCGTTTGAATACTACCGCAATGCTGTACTTTCGTACCAGCCGCGAAGATTCAATGCATTCACGTCAGTCATAGACTTTTACATGCTCGTGCTTATTGGGTTAGACCTAGACTCTTACGACGCTCTTTCAGGGCAAGAGGCCTATGAGCAAGCATTAACGATCTTCAATACAGCACAAGCTGCTGGCGACATTCCGGGGTTTGAGCGTTCGTTGCGGTCGGCTGAGTACTCCCGTCATCAGCTCATCACTGAGTTGCTCGGTATTCGATACGAGCCTTTTCGGACATATGTTTTCAACTACTATTACGATGGGATTGATCTACTGAGTTCAGATCGTGAAGCAGCGCTTGACGGTGCTGCGAAGGCACTAGAACAGATGGTGTTTTACAAAAACAAGCAAGCATCTACAGGTGTATTCATGCAATTGTGGTTCGATAGCAAATACGCTGAGTTGGCTGACTTATTCAAAGATTATTACGACAAAGAGACCGTCAAGAAAATGCTGATGTATCTCGATCCTGGACACACGATCGACTACAACGAGGTGCTTGGTGGCTAGTTTTCTCGATGTGGAGACTCCAGGTTCAGGATTTGTAGAACATGAACGTTGGATGCGCATGGCCTTTCGTGAAGCAGAAATTGCCTATTCGAAAGGAGAGGTACCAATCGGTGCTGTTGTTGTTCACGAAGGACATGTGATTGGTAAGGGGCACAATCTCACAGAAACATTACAAGACCCCACAGCGCATGCTGAAATGATTGCCATTACTGCTGCAAGTGAACACCTTGGCAGTCGCCGTTTGCTGGACTGCGCTTTGTATGTAACATTGGAGCCTTGCTCGATGTGCTCAGGTGCAATTGTGTTGGCGCGGATTCCCACTCTCGTTTTTGGAGCAAGTGATCCTAAAGCTGGGGCGAGTGGCACATTGTACACTATTACCGAAGACAGACGCCTCAACCACGTTTCAGTTGTCCACCGAGGAGTCCTAGAACCCGAGAGCTCGGCCATTTTGAAAAGTTTTTTTGCTGAATTGAGGCAACAGAAACGCAAGGCATAAAAAATCCGGTGGCGCAAGTAGGAGATAAAGATGCCACCGGTTTTGTTTCGAGAATGCCGTAACTTACACATCTTTGCACACCTTGTCAAACTCACATACGTTCATACCGAGCCCAGGACTCTATCTTGTCCCTACACCGATTGGCAACCTTCGGGATATGACACTGCGGGGTTTGGATGTGCTAGCTGCAGCCCAAGTTATTGCTTGTGAGGATACGCGTTCTACGCGCAAGTTGTTGAGCTTGTACGAAATTCCAGCGCCACATTTGGTGGCATGCCACGATCACAATGAACAGCATGTTGCTAACAATATTGTTGCTGCTGTGCAAGAAGGTAAAGTCGTTGCTTTGGTTTCAGATGCAGGCTCACCGCTCATTTCGGATCCAGGGTACAGAGTTGTCTCCGAGTGTGTGCAGCACGGAATTTCAGTTACGGCTCTTCCCGGCGCAACCGCTATTGTGCCTGCCTTATCTTTGTCGGCTCTGCCAGTTCATGCATGGACCTTTCGGGGATTTCCCCCACACAAAAAAGGTAGAAAAACATTTATTGAGTCTGTTGTAACCAGTGAATACACGAGTGTTTTGTATGAATCTCCGCACAGAATTTCTAAGCTGTTACAGCAGTTGTGCGAGTTAGGGGCAGAGCAAAGACACATTGTCGTTTGCCGAGAAATCAGCAAAAAATTTGAAGAAGTACTGCGCGGAACCTGCCGTGAGGTTTGCACAGAGGTTGAATCCCGCGGTGGACTAAAAGGTGAGATTGTTGTTGTAGTTGAAGGGTGCACATGTTTATAACATTTGAAGGCGTGGACGGTTCCGGCAAAACGACGCAGATTCAGCTTTTGCAAGAAGCATTGGAAGCGGACGGATATACCGTCGTGCGAGTACGTGAACCCGGCGGAACGCAACTCTCTGAAACTATCAGAACCTTGTTGCTTAGTTCAGATGTTGGCATCAACTCCGTGGCAGAAACACTGTTGTTTAATGCGGCCCGTGCCCAGCTCATTACAGAAGTTATCAAGCCAGCCCTGCAAGAAGGGCACATTGTTATTAGTGACAGGTTCTATGACTCGACAATAGCGTACCAAGCTTTCGGACGCGGATTGGCTGAAAGTGGTGTTGCTGAAGTTAATTCGTTCGCTGTGCAAAACTGTCATCCCGACCTCACACTTTTTATTGACGTACCTCCAGAGGCTGCTCGACTTCGAGCAGAACAACGCAATCAAGGCAACAAGGACAGGATGGAAAGGAATCACAATTCATTCTTTGATAATGTCTACGCAGGATTCAAACAACTTGCTCAACAACACCCCACCCGAATTCATGAGATTGATGGACTAGGCACTAAGAACGAGATTCACTCGTCAGTTCTTAAGATTGTAAAAAGCGTGTTGTAACACGTAAAGTAGAATTGTCTAGAGGAGTCTCCCATGGTTACGTTTTTTGTGGGCAGCAATAGCAGCTCATCTATTAACCGTCGAGTACGCAATTGGGTTGAACAAAAAGGCCTTGTACCCGATGCGACTATTGATTTACTTGAGAGAAAGGACGTACCGCTGTATAGTGCCGATGCAGAGCAACAATCAGGTATACCCGAAGTGGTACAACAAGACATACAAACTCTTGCCCAGTCGCATACTGTCGTTCTTTTCTCCCCGGAACACAATGGACTTGTTCCAGCCGTTCTAAAGAACTACATGGATTGGATGAGCCGCCACAAGCGCAAGTATTTTGAAGAAACCCAAGTTGTTGTTGTGACTACATCTCCTAGTCAAGGCGGCGGGGCGAGAGCAGCAAATTATTTAGAAACAGTCTTGCCAATTGTTGGAGCGCATGTAGCCGGCACAATTTCTTTGCCGTCCTTTAATGAACGATCAGAGTCTGGTGAACTCATGACAGAATCTGAATTTAACAAACTGCTCGAACTTGCCGCATGCTGT
>JAUHYX010000163.1 GCA_030426285.1 bacterium | reverse complement strand
AACAACGATTTCAGATTATCATCCAGTAGAACATGAACGTCAAAACAGCGTGTTTGGAACGCTGATGCATGTAGAGTGGAAAAAGTACAAAATCAACATCATCGACACCCCGGGGTACGATGACTTTGTTGGTGAAGTTGTCACCGCGCTGCGAGTGGTCGACACCGGAATTCTCCTGCTTAGTGCCACCGATGGTGTGCAGGTTGGTACCGAACTGATTTGGCGGTACACCGAGAAGTTCGAAACTCCGATGATGATGGTCATCAACAAAGTGGATATGGACAAAGCCGACTTTGACCGTACGCTTGCGCAAGCACAACAGCGATTTGGTAGAGCTGTGATACCAGTGCAATATCCACTTAACCAAGGTACTGGCTTTAATGCAATTGTAGATGTGCTAAAAATGACCATGTATGAGTTTCCGCCAGAAGGTGGTAAACCAGCTAAAAAGCCCATTCCAGACAGTGAGCGCGAAAAAGCCAATCGCATGCACAATGAACTCATCGAAGCCATTGCCGAGAACGACGAAGGTTTGATGGATTTGTATTTCGAAAAAGGCGAATTGGACGAAGACGAGATGCGACAAGGTCTTCGCAGCGCCATGATTAATCATCAGCTGTTCCCGCTGTTTTGCTTGTCTGCTGAGAAGAATATGGGCAGCGGCAGAATCATGGGCTTCATCGACAATGTTGTACCATCTCCGATTGATATGCCAGCACAGGTCAGTCAAAAAGGAGTAGAAATTCAATGCGATGCCAATGGTTCAACCGTGGCATTTGTTTACAAAACGCTCAGCGAACCGCATGTGGGCGACATGTCGTACTTTCGCGTGTATTCCGGAACAGTAAAGCACGGGCAAGACGTCGTAAATGCGGCCACGGACAGTCATGAGCGCATAGCGCATATGTATGCATGTAACGGTAAAAAACGCGAAGAAATGCAGCATGTTGTTGCAGGCGACATTGCGGCGACTGTCAAACTCAAGGACACTCATGCCAACAATACATTGTGTGAAAAAGGACATGAATTGCGGCTCGAGCCTATTGAATTCCCAGAACCAAGAGTGCGCACTGCATTAGAACCGACCTCCACAAAAGACGAAGAAAAGCTCGCTGTTGCACTGCATCATTTGCACGAAGAAGATCCCACATTGGTGCTTGAGCACTCTCAAGAGCTCAAACAAACCATCCTGCACGGACAAGGAGAAATGCATCTTTCAATCGCAAAGTGGCGTCTTGAGAACCGGTTTAATGTGCCCGTGAATTTTGTAGCTCCAAAAATTTCTTACCGAGAAACCATTCAGGCACCGGCAAAAGCAAGTTACAAACACAAAAAGCAATCAGGTGGTGCCGGTCAGTACGGAGAAGTATACCTCGTATTGGAACCATATGAAGAAGGAATGCCTCCGACTCCTGACGTAAACGTGCGCCATACCGATGAACTTGAGCTCGCCTGGGGTGGTAAGCTCGTGTTTCAGAATTGCATAGTCGGTGGCGTTATCGACCAACGCTTCATGCCGGCAATTGTGAAGGGCATTATGGAAAAAATGGAAAACGGTCCGCTCACTGGTTGTTATGTGCGCGACGTAAGGGTGAGCGTGTACGATGGTTCTATGCACTCGGTAGATTCCAATGAAGCCGCCTTTAAGACCGCCGGGCTCAATGCCTTCAAAGAAGCATTTATGCAGGGAAGCCCCAAGCTGATGGAACCAGTGTACGACGTTGAAGTGGTGGTTCCCGACGACTTTGTAGGCGATGTGATGAGTGATATTCCATCGCGGCGCGGTACAATATTAGGAGCTGGCGCAGATGGACATTATCAGCGAATACAATGCAAACTACCGCAAGCTGAGCTCGACGGATACTCTACAGCTCTGCGCGCAATGACGCAGGGTAGGGCAACGTATCACGCCTCTTTTGCAGAGTACGCTCCAGTTCAGCGCGATGTGCAAGAGTCGCTAATTAAAAAACATCGTGAAAACAGCGACTAAATAGGTAAAAACCCGTTGACATTCGCGTTTCATGGTGGTAGTTTAGGACAGCTTCGATTCGTTCAATAGTAAGATTCCAATCCTCAAACCATTTCAAGGGTACCCGCATGGGATTCATTGAAAAGTCAATAAAAGTAAAACTGATTCTGCTTGCTTCCATTCCGCTGTTAACTGCCATTTTGTTTATGGAGTGGTATTACCCGGCTAATTTTTCATCGACAGTGAACAAAATCACGAAAGAGCAAGCCACGGTATTGACAGACCAGACATTGAATGCAACGAAGAACGCCATGACATATGACTTTGAGATTATCTCGTCATACATCGAATGGATGAAGTCTCAGGAGAATATCAAGTTTTTTGCATTCTCTATGGACGGTTCCGTGCTCTCTCACTTCAATAACATGGAGACCCTGCCAATTGACGTGGAGGAGGACTTCACTGAAGAAGACGGTGCCACGGATATGGAAGGCATGGTCAAGATGGTGAAGTCGTACACCGATGCTGACGGCTCAATCATTCGAGTTGTGTTGTACTTCTCAACTGAAGAGGCCGATAAAGTCATTGACGACACACTGATAACATCTCTGATTATTTCTGCAGGTATTGTTGTCTTGGGACTTTTGATCGTCATACTCGTTGCAAACAAGATTACGGGCAGAGTGCAAGAACTACAGCGTGCGGCACATGCAGTGGGTCAGGGTGACATGAATGCACAAGCCGAGATAAAGGGCAAAGATGAGTTAGCAGATCTCGGTGACGCATTTGAAGTAATGGTGGCCAATATTCGCGAAGCATTCGAACAAGTTCAGAAAAAAGAAGAAGAAGCCGCGCAGTCTGCTGAAGAAACAAAAGAAGCTCTAGCAATGGCAGAAGTGAAGAGTGCCGAAGCAGAAAAAGCCGCTCAAGCTGCCGAAGATGCTATGCAGCAAGTGAAACAAGTGATTGAGTTGGTGCAGGAAGTCACTGCAGAAGTTGCTAAATCTACAGGCGATATTCGCAACTACTCTCAAGAAATGGCGGGTGCTATGCAAGATCAATCGCAGCAAGTCACCGAAGTTGTGAGTGCTGTGAATGAAATGAGCGCAACTATTAATGAAACGACACAGAATATTACTATCGCCGCAGACGCTTCAAAACAAGCATTCACAACTGCCAATAGCGGTGGTGAGACAGTGCACAAAAGCAAAAACGGCATGGAGATGATCGTAGCCTCTACGGGTCGGACAGGCGAGAAATTGAGTGAGCTTGTGAAGGAAATCAACATGATTGACGAAATCACAGCTGTTATTGATGAGATTGCCGATCAAACCAACCTTTTGGCACTCAATGCGGCAATTGAAGCTGCTCGAGCAGGTGACCAAGGTCGTGGTTTTGCAGTTGTAGCTGACGAAGTTCGCAAACTTGCGGAACGTACACAGAAGGCCACTCAAGAGATTAGTGAGAAGGTACAACAGGTGCAGAGTGGCTCCAATGAAGCCGCAAACTATATGAGTGAAGCCGATGGCGCTGTTCGTTCAGGTATGGAGAGCATGGAAGGAGTGACGTTGTCATTCACTGAAATTGTGTCTTCGTCGAATTCAGTTTCTGAAATTGTTGATCAAGTGGCCGTTGCTGCAGAAGAACAAGCTGCAACCATGGATGAAATCGGACGGAATATCGATCAAATCAATAGATCCGTGCATGAAACCACCAATGGCATTCAGCTCATTGCTGAGTCGGTAGAGAATTTGAATCAGTTAACTGACCGCCTCGAAAATGTTGTGAACCAGTTTGGAAGTACGTCGAGCACATTGCCTGGTGCAGAAGGTGAGGGCGAAACTTCTGAAGGTGGTGATGCATTCGCGCTTGAGCATAAATCTGTGTGGTAACAATGAGAGGTTTTTTCCTTGATAAAGTGGCAAAAAGATTTCATTTTTTGTCATGACCTCAACAACCATACTCGACTTTTTGAAACGGTACCTGATACTTACAGGTGCCGTTTTTCTTTTGTGTTCTTCGGCAAGTACCGCTCAATGGGACAGTGTCCTCTGGGTGCCACAGAACGTTCCTGTTGTTCAATCTCCCAGCCATGTTTGGCTCGACGTTTTCTTTCTGCCTGAGGATCCCCAACGCGGTTGGGCATGCGGTTTTGGCGGCAATATCACCCGTACGACAGACGGAGGTGAAACATGGCAAACTGTCGTCATCCCTGCCAATCAACTGGAAAGCATACACTTTGTTAACGAAAGTGTTGGATATGTTTCTGGTCCAGACGCCAGCGCAGGTACGATATGGAAGTCGGTAGACGGAGGGGTTACCTGGCGCGACATAACGCCAACTGTGCCAATTCAAGTTGGCCTGAACCTGTGGGGTTGCTATTTCGTAGATGAAAACAATGGTGTTGTGATTGGCGGTGGCTGCGGTACCAATCAGTTATTTTTTAGAACCACTGATGGTGGTAATTCGTGGCAATTGCGGCAGTATGCCGAAACAGAAACAGGCTTGTCTGATGCTATTATCTACGACGCCAATGGTGAAGGGTATGCAGTCTCAAGCGGATATTTGTGGGTCACACAGGACGGCGGTCAAAGTTGGGACATCTTTAACCGCACAGTGCCCCGCGACATGATTACCAATGATTGGCAAGAAGAGATCACTCACAAGGGTGAGTCGTTTCTGTTGCCAGTTTCGCCTGGTTGCAATGGCCAAACTGGCGAAGGGGTGCTAGGTTTCTTGCGATTCACAGATGACTTTGGTCGAACCTGGCGTCAGTTTCCGACGGCCGGGCCAATGTTTGGTTCCTTCCTGCTCGACGAACAGCGCGGCTGGGGTGTCGGCCAAAATAAGCAGGTGTTCTATACGCTAGATGCTGGACAGAATTGGACGCAATCTGCATGCGGTATTCTCGATGGTGAAATTATGGATGATATATGGTTTGTCGACGACACCACAGCTTGGATGGCCGGAACTGACATCTATAAGATGACTATCTATCAGGATGTACCACTCGTGATTGATACGATTGGTTCTCTCAACCTCTGCGCAGGTTCAGATACTCTCGTACTCATTGCTTCCGAAGGGTATGCATACTATGAGTGGTCAAATGGCGAAACCTCACGACAACTCACAATTGTGTCGCAAGATCAAGTTCAAAATGGGCAAGTATCTGTTACAGCATATCAGGATTTGGACAGATGTTATGCCAAGACTGTTAATATCGATGTGAATATTTACGATTCAAACTTTGAGATTGCAGCTCCAGACGGAACCGTGTTCTGCGATGGTGAGAGTATTAAGCTGAGTGTTCCTGAGTACTACGGAACGTTTCGTTGGAGCAATGGCGCCACTACTTCCACAATCGAGGTCGCAGAGTCAGGTGTATATGTCGTAACAGTGGGTACAGTAGAGTCTTGTTATGGTGTTGACTCAATTGAAATTGTGCGCAATCCGCGTCCTGACCCAGTTGTTGTGCCGGGTGGCCCACTGCTCATCTGTGAAGGTGGCTCGTTAGTCTTGCGAACTGCCAATGAGTGGAGTTCGTATAGGTGGCAAGACGGCAGCACGTCGCGCGAACTGTTTGTTGATACCCCAGGCGAGTATCGAGTAGAAGTCACGAATGAGCATGGCTGTGTTGGTACAAGTGCGATAGTCTCAGTAGAATATGACGCAATCGCAACATTTCTGCAGTTTAGTCCTGACCCAACAACTGGCGTGCAATTCTCATCAATTGTCGGAGAATTGCTGTGTGCTGATGTGATAGTTACAAATACGAGCTCCACAGCAACAGTAGACATCTCAAACATGAACACTGCTGAGAATGTATTTTTCTCTATACCGCCATCGATGCGACGAGGAACACTGCTCCCAGGTGAAAGCATTGCGGTTGAAGTGTGTTTTGAAGCCGCTAGTATTGGGGAGTTTGATGATCAAGTGTATGTCTACTTAGACACACTATGCGCTCCTGTCATACCTCTGTTTGGGGACGTTTCAAGCGAGTTGTTGCAAGGGCAGTCTCGTTGTAACATTGTCCTGCGCGGTATTGTTGAAGGGCAGGCTGAACGCATTGCTATTTCACCTCCATATCCTCAGCCGGCCTCGCGTGAAATACAGTTCGATTTCACGCTGTCGAACCACGAAGAGAATAATGTGACGCTTTCATACGAGCTGCGGAATTTTTTTGGTACATTGGTTGCATCTGGCAGGCGGTCAGTTAGTGCAACGCACATTACTCGTTCCCGTGGCGATAAAGTCACAGGCTCGGTGAATATCGCCTTACGCGAACTTCCACCGGGATCGTACATACTCACAGTTGGTCACAAATCCGCAAACGTTGGTGTACCAGTACTGATCGTGCGATAGCTTAAAACTGCAACCCTGCTCTTCTTTTGTACCTTTGATATTGAGAGAGAGTATGAGTAGGAGAATAGCAACTGCACTGGTAATCTTCTTGTGTTTTGTTGGATGCGAAACAAGCCCCGAACAAGCCGATCCATCCGTTCAGCATGCGGGGGGAGGAATTGGGTTTGACGGTAAGAGAAGTGCTCTGTTGGACTGGCACAATTCGCGTGTCGTGAATCCGGCCACAGGCAAAGTACCGAAGAACATTCGAAGCTTAGAGCTTCAATTTGCATCTCAGCATCCAGTCTACCAGCGAACAGACCAGCAAGCTCTTCTTGAAACATGGCGCAATATCGGACCAGATACTTTGGGTGGCCGTACGCGTGCCTTAGTGGCAGATGTACTCAACGATCAGCACATGATCGCCGGCGGTGTTTCTGGCGGTATTTACGCCACCGAAGATGGCGGCCTTACATGGGTACGTCGCACTACCAGCGTGCAGAGTCCGGGCGTTACGACAATCGTACAGGATACCCGTCCAGGTTATGAACAAAACTGGTATGCCGGTACAGGTGAAATCATGGGAGCGAGTGCAGGAGGTGCATTTGCCTTTATGCACGGCGATGGATTGCTGAAGTCGACTGACAATGGCCAGACGTGGCAGCCGATAGTTTCGACCAATTCTGGCTTCCCGCAGTCATACAACTCCCCCTTTGATCATGTGTTTCGATTGGCAATGGATCCTACCGCTGAAGGTGAGGGCACCTTGTATGCAGCAGTGGCTTTGGGAGCGATATACCGCAGTGCAGATGGCGGCAACTCATGGGAAGAAGTACTCGGTCGTTTTGGCAACAATGGTTCGTATACCACAGATGTTGCTGTTGCTGCCAATGGTACGGTGTATGCGGCTTTAGCCAAAAATTCTGCTTCGGGCAATGTCGTAAACACACATGGGATTTATTCATCTACAAATGGCACAGATTGGGAAGACATCACACCGGCAGGCTGGCCGGGCGAGTATGAGCGCATTGTTATTGGTCTTTCTCCTGCCGACCACAACCAAGTTTGGTTTATTATGTTGTCACCCGGATATGGACAAGAAGGTACGGCGTATCGCAGCGGTGAACCATTTGAATTGTGGCACAGTTTGTGGAAATACAATGATGCGGGCAACGGGACATGGGAAGACAAGAGTGCGGCGATTCCAAAATTTGGTGGGCTTCGTGGCGACTTTAATTCACAAGGTGGCTACGACCTTCATGTGACATGTCATCCAACTGACACAAATATTCTCGTTATTGGTGGAACAAGTTTATATGTTTCGCGCGACGGTTTTGCAGACATGGCGACATTGCAGTGGATTGGAGGATATGGCTCCGATTATAAACGTCCGCTCACCATGGCTGATCTCGCCTACCCAGATCATCATCCCGACCAACACGCCGCTCTTTTCTTGCCGTCCAACCCAAGCGTTTTGTACACTGCTAGCGACGGTGGAATTCATCGAACAAATGACGTGCTGGCAGACAGTGTCACATGGCTTGAACGTAACAAGGGATATGTTACTTCACAATTCTATACTGTGAAACTTCATCCGCGTGATGATGCCCACTATAACAGCTTTGTCCTCGGTGGATTGCAAGACAATGGATCTTGGCTCAGGTTTGAGAAGGATGGCAGTGACAGATGGCTCTCGCCCATGGATGCTGATGGCGCTGGTTGCGACATGGCGATGGACGGGAAGCACTACTATATGTCGAAACAGCAAGGAAGAGTGTTTCGATTTGAATTGGATTCGCTAGGCGAGACGGTCGGATGGCAGCGGATCGACCCAATTGGTCCAACTGTAAGCGACTATCTCTTCATCAATCCTCTTGCATTGGACCCAGTCAACGATGAAGTCTTGTACTTAC
>JAUHYX010000346.1 GCA_030426285.1 bacterium | reverse complement strand
ATCCTCTAGCGTATTTGGTTGTTGTTCTCAGTGTACCATCAAGGAGCCCCGCAATGAAATTGCATGTTGTTACGCTGTTGCTGATGCTTTCGAGCACGGTTTCAAGTTTTGCTCAAATTGACGTTGCCGACACGAAAGGACGAGACTTTTGGTTTACGTTTTTGCCCAACTTTCGCACGCAGTTCTTTCCTGACAATACATTGCGTGTATATGTTACTTCTGACTCGTTGAGTAGAGGTAGAATATCCTGGGAAGGTCGAGACGGAAACTCTGGTTCTGCCGAGTTTCAAGTTTCTCCCGCTGACCCGATTTTCGAATATAGCTTTGACGAAAATCTGTATGCCATCCAAGGCTTGAGTCCTCGCGATGTAAATACGACAGCTGTCGATCCTCAAGACACAGAACTCGAACGAGCATTGCTGCGTCATGTGAGAGTGGTTGTTGACGAAGGTGCGGAGATAAGTGTGTACGCACTTAGTAAAGCGAACTATAGCTCGGATGCCTCCTTGATTTTCCCTACAGATGTGTTGGGAACGCACTATGCCGTCATGAGTTATCCAAGTGATCTCTATACTGTTTTTGGCAATCGTGTCAGCAGAGAATCAAAACCATCTCAATTTGCAATTACCGCTGTGCAGGACGGTACAACTGTCGCGGTCACGACATCTACCACAAGGACCTGGGTGACGAATCAACGTGAATCCACAATTCAGTTGTCGCAAGGAGAAACCGTTTTGTACCAAGCATATCCCAGCGATGACGATGATTCAGACCTAACTGGGACTCAGATTTCTTCAAACAAACCAATTGCCGTGTTCTCTGGCCATCAGCGTACACATGTTCCGAATAGTCGCAACGCATCAAGAGATATTCTGTTTGAACAGCTTGCTCCTTGGGATACGTGGGGAACAGAGGTTGTTTTGGTTCCATTTGCTGAAGTCATCCCAATTGACTTTCCGGGCAACGACGTTGTGAGAATCGTGGCACTGCGCAACAACACGCGTATTGAGATCGGTACAGAAGTAGTTACTCTGAACGCATTTGAACATGTAGAACGCTTGTTGCCGAGTGAACCAACGCTTGTCACGGCAAACAAGCCTATTCAAGTAGCGCAACTCAAACAGTCTTCAAATACCTCCGGTAGTAGTAATGAAAGTGATCCGTTTATGATGATGATACCTCCATTTGAGCAGTTTCTGAAATCGTATACATGGATGAACGCACAGGTAGGAAATGATATTAGAGAACAGTATATCGCGCTTGTGGCCACAACGGCCTCTATCGCGAATACTTACCTAGATGGAGTGTTGCTGCCAGCAAACACATTTTCAACAGTGCCGGGAACTGACTATATCGTTGCTACGATAGAAGTGGAAGATGGTATGCACGCTGTGGAATCTGATCATCCAGTAGGGTTGTATGTGTATGGTTACGGTCCAGCAGATTCGTATGGATACGTTGGTGGTCAGCAGCTTGCCGTACTCGATGTTCGCGATACAATGAATGTATATGCAAGTATTCCCGATACTATTCGCGGGTCAGCCGGTGATACGGTTTCGGTTGCAGTTGTGCTCGACTCACTGACGTACTTGTATGGACGCGGCAATTTAGCGGCTTCTCAGTTCGATACGGTGTTTTTGCAGCTTTCAGCTAATCCCACAGTGCTTATGCATCTCGGCAATACCACAGCTACTGTACAAAACGGATGGTACACAT
>JAUHYX010000345.1 GCA_030426285.1 bacterium | reverse complement strand
TCGTTCGAGGTTCTGGCGTGAAAACACATCTGCATCTATCTCAATGTCATATCTGGCTTCGAGCAGCTCAATCGCAGTAACATTTCCTGGCTTGGCATTATTGATCATTTTCCAAACAGTAGGAATTGTACGACCTCCCATTTCGCGTACGTTTTCGAATAATTGTGTTCGTATCAACTCACCGGAATCATTGAAGTATTCAGCCTTCACTGGGAGACTCGTATTTTTCTCAATCCTATAACGCATTGTATTCCAAACAACAGCTACATGTGATTTAGGTGTGAGTGTGAGTTTCCAGCACTCCCGCCCGGCTATTGTTTCTGTTCCAACCACAGTTGCATTGTAGTCGTCGACCATGTCCGACTCCCGCACAAGATCCTCAAAAGTGAAGTCAGAACCATTCCAGCTCTGCATCATCATGCTTGGTGGAATGCGCAGGGTGCGTTCAGTTCTCTTTAAGTACATCCACACCTGCTTGCCGATCCGCAGTGTCTTGTTGCCAGCTTCTTTGCGTGGACTGAGTGTGTGGATGAGACTGCGATCATTGTCATCACTCCATGATTCCATCTCGAGGGTTCTTTCATAGTCAGGTGTTGTAATGGTCATGTTGAGCTTCACATAGCTCGACGATCCGCGAAACACATCCTCACTTCGTTGAAGGATGTCTGCTGCTGTCGGTTCCTGTAATGTGCAGACCGAAATCAGCGCATATATTGCCACTAGTACCATGGGTTCTCCTTGTAACTTGCATCAACATCGCTGTTGTGCACTCCAAAGACAATGAGTTTCATCATGTTGCCGAAATCCGAGCAAAATTATCAACATGAGCAAACACCCCCAGCGCAGCACAATAGCTGCGAAAAACCACCAAGTTTTGTCTAGCTCAACATATCCAATCGGAAAGATCACAATTGTAAGCAACATGGCAAGTAGCCACCATATTGTCTCGTTGCGATTACAATACAGCAGCAGAGGGAGAAACCAGAGCATGTATTGCGGTGAAAACACCTTGCCGAAAAGTATGAATGTGAGCAAACCTATCAGACCTGCCTTGAGCACCGAATCCCTACTTGTTGTTGCTACAAAGAGTGCGAGGAGAACACTTGACACACTGAGTACGGTCGAGACATGGTTGGCGGTAGCTATGTGCATTGCGCCAAAATTTTCGATAATCTGCACACCACTAGAGTCAAAGAAAAATGTGAAAGCGGAGAACACTGACTCGATTTGCATGCCGCGTTCAGCATGATATGCGAACATAGAAAGTGGTGCGTCACCGAACATGAACCAACTTGCAAGGACAAGCAGTAGCGCACAGACAAATGAATAGCCAACTATTTTCAACAACACATGCCATTCTCTTGAACTCGCGAGACGAATACACATCAAGCCAAGGAAAACCAACGGAATGAGTTTGAAAGCACATCCGGCAATTGCAGTGCTAGCCAGAACAAACCACGACTGCCTTTCATAAGCCCACATCATGAGGACAAGAAATGCAAGTACATATCCGTCGAGACGCAATAGTGCTAGCGGAGCAAGAAGAAATAGCGAAAACAGAGTTGCGACAAATGCTCGTGGAAAACGCTGCCAAGGCAAGAGTGTCAGCCCGAGTGAAACAACTATGAGCTGTAGTGCCCCGAAAGCGAGAATGAATGTGCGCACATGTCCGCCTAGAACACTCTCAATCCACGATGTGGCTATCATTGGAACCACTGC